>CACZIP010000052.1 GCA_902781245.1 uncultured Coriobacteriaceae bacterium
CAAGAAAGAAGCCTAATCAACAGGTGAAAAGCGAAAGAGAGTTTGGGATGTAGATTAATCCTCCACTTGAAGCTTCGGGTATAGCCCGGAAGAGAGCGGCCACTCGATTTCGGGCCATCAGGCACCCGGGGCTTCTGGAGCCCGTCTTGAGTGTGCTTTAGACCTTTTATGTTATGTCCTGCTTAATAAGGGACGCATCAAAGGTTTTTTGCACGAGGGTGAATGTAACCCTGACCTTTTTTATGTTCAAGTAGATAAGCGCAAAAAGTGCTTGAACGTTGCAGAACAATCGCTGAGCGGGTTTTCCACATTTCCAACTCTCGCCATCAAGCATGGGTTGAAACGTTATTAGCTTATGTTTCAAAAGAAAGAGAGGGATGTGATGAGTCGTCTAACAGTTGGCTCCTACGTCGATGCCAACAAGCGCATCGGCGAGTTCCTGGAGTCGTACTCCCGTCGCGTCGAGAGCATGCCGCCCGGCACGTGCCCGATTGCGGTGCAGCAGTCCCTGCTGCAGACTTGCGCGGCACAGACGTGCGGCAAATGCACGCCTTGCCGTGAGGGGATTCCGAAAATCCTTGCAGACATGGAAGCGATCCTGTCGTACGAAGCCGACGAGAGCATCGTTGCGGACATCCGTAAGCGCGCACAGCTTCTGCGCGACACGGCTGATTGCGCCATCGGCTACAACGCAGGTGATTTGGTCCTTCAGGGCCTCACCGCCTTCCAGGACGAGTATGCCAGCCATGTTCAGCGCGGCATTTGTGCTGAGGAAAGCGAGCAGACGGTCCCGTGTGTGACCCTGTGCCCGGCTCATGTGAACGTGCCGGCGTACATTTCGCTCGTACAAGAGGGCGACTGCGCGGGCGCCATCAAGATGATCCGCAAGGACAATCCGTTCCCCACGGCTTGCGCACTCGTGTGCGAGCATCCGTGTGAGGAACATTGCCGCCGTACGCTGGTCGATGCACCGCTCAACATCCGCGGGATCAAGAAATACGCTGTTGACACTATTGCAGCCGACCAGGTTGAAACGCCTGGTCGCGCTGAGTCCACTGGCAAGCGCGTGGCGGTCATCGGCGGCGGCCCGTCCGGCATGACCTGCGCCTATTTCAGCGCTCTCATGGGGCATGACGTCACGGTGTTCGAAGGCCGCAAGAAGCTTGGCGGCATGATGCGTTACGGCATCCCGGCGTACCGCTTCCCGCGCGAGCGCCTGGACGAGGACATCCGCGCCATTCTGAGCGTGGGTGGCATCGAGGTCAAGTACGAGCATGACGTTAATGACGCCGAAATGAAGCGCATTGCGGAGGAATTCGACGCCGTTTACGTCGCTGTAGGCGCGCAAGGAGGCAAGAGCCTCAGGATCGACGGCGTCGATCTGCCGGGCGTCATGAGCGCTGTCGAACTGCTCGAGAAGGCCGGCGATGACGAGCTTCCCGATTTCACCGGCAAAAATGTCGTGGTGATCGGCGGTGGCAACGTTGCCATGGACTGCGCACGTACGAGTGTACGCGCTGGTGCCAAGGAAGTTGTCGTGGCGTATCGCCGCAGGCTCGAGGACATGACGGCACTTGAAGAAGAAGTTCATGCCGCATTGGCAGAAGGCGTCGAGATGGTCGTTTTGCAGGCGCCTGTGCGAATCGAGGCAAACGAAGAAGGCTCCGTTGGCGCGCTCATCTGCCAGCCTCAGCGCATCGGGGCTGTGAAGGGTGGACGTCCGGCTCCGGTTGCTGCGAACAAGCCGGAGGTGAGCATCGATGCCGATATCGTGCTCATCGCAGTCGGCCAGGACATCAAGAGCGCTCCGTTCGAGGAGTTCGGCATGAAAGCCGAACGCACTCATTTCGTTGCAGATGAGTTCTTGCGTGCAGACGGCTTCGAGAACGTTTTTGTCGGCGGAGACTGCCAATGGGGTCCGAAGACCGTCATTATGGCAATTGCCGCTGGCAAGATTGCCGCACGCAACATCGACGAATACTTCGGCTATAACCACGAGATCGATTGCGGTGCCGAGGTTCCGCCCGCGCGTCCGAACGACCGCACGCAGTATGGGCGCGTTGCAGTTCCCGAACGTCCCATCCAGCGCCGCAAGCATGATTTCGAGCATGTTGAACTGCCCATGACAAAGGAAGAGGCGCTTCAAGAATGCGGTCGCTGCCTGCGCTGCGATGTGTTCGGCATAGGCGCACTGACCGGAAGGGGGCTGGAGCAATGGTAAACCTGATCGTCGATGGTAAAGAAATTCAGGCCCGTGAGGGCATGACCCTGCTTGGCGCATGCGGCAAGGCCGGCGCCGACATCCCCACGCTGTGCTGGATGAAGGGTCTCAACGACATCGCATCGTGCCGCGTCTGCCTCGTTGAGTGCGACGGCGAGCTCGTCGCATCGTGCAACACGCAGGTTCGCGAGGGCATGGTCGTCAACACCGGCACGCCCCGCGTCGTGGATGCTCGTCGTTCCAATCTCGCGACGCTCATGGAGAGCCACCGCTACGAGTGCGGCACCTGCGTTCGCCAGGAGACCTGCGCCCTGCGCACGCTTGCGAGCGAGTTCAACGTCAAAGACGCACCGTACTACCTGCCTGAGAAGGCTCCATGGGACGAATCGTTCCCGCTGATTCGCGATGCGTCGAAATGCATCAAGTGCATGCGCTGTGTGGCCGAATGCGCCAAGGTCCAGCATTGCGCCGTCTGGGAGCATTCGGGCGCTGGCCCGCACATGAACGTCTTCGTGAAAGAGGGTCTGGAAATCGACGCTGCAGGCTGTGCGCTGTGCGGTCAGTGCATCACGCATTGCCCGACTGGTGCGCTCACGGCCCGCGACGACGTGGACGTCGTGATGGACGCCATCCTCGACCCCGAGGTCATGACCGTCGTTCAGGTTGCTCCTGCTGTTCGTGCTGCATGGGGCGAGGGCGTGGGCGTTGCTCGCGAAGACGCCACTCCCGGCCGCATGGCATCGGCCCTGCGCGCGCTTGGCTTCGACAAGGTGTTCGACACCGACTTCGCAGCTGACCTGACAATCATGGAGGAGGGCAGCGAATTCGTCGAGTTCGTCGGGTCCGACAAGCCGCGTCCGATGTTCACGAGCTGCTGCCCGGGCTGGGTGCGTTTCGCGAAGCTTCATTACCCGCAATTCGTGGCTCAGCTGTCCAGTGCCAAGTCCCCGCATCAGATGATGGGTGCTGTGGTGAAGAACACGCTTGCCGCCGAGATGGAGGCAGCTGGCAAGAAGCGCATGTTCGTCGTGTCGGTCATGCCGTGCGTAGCCAAGAAGTACGAGTGTGGCGTTCCGCAGCTTTCCACCGAAGCCGGCCCCGATGTTGACGCCGTGCTCACGGTGCGCGAGTTCGACCGCATGTTGAACATGTACCGTGTCGACTGCAACGCGCTCGAAGAGACCGAGTTCGACAATCCGCTGGGTCTTTCGACTGGTGCAGGTACGATCTTCGGCCGCACGGGCGGCGTTATGGAAGCTGCCCTGCGTTCGGCCGTGTTTCTGATCACGGGCGAGAACCCCGACTTCTCCGCATGCGATACGACCGAATCGACGCCTGAGAAGCCTTGGGTGGCGAAGCACCTCGAGGTGGCTGGCATTCCGGTCGACATCGCGGTTGCCAGCGGCTTGGGCAACACCGCCAAGCTGCTCGACGCTCTCGAGGCAGGCGAAGCGCGCTTCGATTTCGTCGAGATCATGGCATGCCCCGGTGGTTGCGTAGGCGGTGGCGGACAGCCCATCGAGTTCAACAAGGAGCTTGCAAGCGAGCGTGCTGCGAATCTCAATTCGCTCGACGCAGGGGACAAGCTGCGCTATTCGCACGAGAACCCGGATGTTCAGAAGTTGTACGAGGATTGGGTTGGCAAGCCGCTGTCCCATACGGCGCACGAGTGGCTGCACACCGATCAGGAGACATGGGATATTTAATGTAACTCCCAGATAACCTGGATTTTTCAGGGATGCCGACGTTTTCCGATATTGCACGTCGGCATCCCACATTAATTAGTGAACGCATGAGCGAACTGATATCGACAACCATTTCAATGGGGGAGCTTGCCACCAAGCTCTGCGAGCATCGCTGCCTTTCGGTCGACGAGTACGCAAGACTTATCAGCGAGCGTACCGAGGGAGACGCCAAGGGGTTGGCGAAGTTCGCTTTCGAAGAGTGCGAGCGCGTGTACGGGGATGCCGTTTTTTCGCGCGGCCTCATCGAATTCACGAATTACTGCGCCAACGATTGTCTGTACTGCGGTATCCGCAGGGGAAATGCGGAATGCAATCGCTATCGCTTGACCGATGATCAGATTGCCGCATGTGCTGACCAGGGCTACGATTTGGGTTTTCGAACGTTCGTGTTACAGGGGGGTGAAGACCCGCATTCGACTGACGAGTGGCTGTGCCATATCGTGCGCTCGCTCAAGGAGGCGCACCCTGATTGTGCGGTTACGCTGTCGGTTGGCGAACGCAGCCGCGAGAGTTATGTGCGGTTGAGGGAAGCTGGGGCGGATCGTTATCTGCTACGTCACGAGACCGCGTCACCTGCCCATTACCGAAAGCTGCATCCACGTTCTATGTCTTACGAAAACCGCATGCGGTGTTTGGACGACTTGCGTGACTTGGGTTATGCCGTGGGGGTGGGGTTCATGGTGGGATCTCCGTTCCAGACCCCGTCCGACCTGGCTGCCGACTTGAGGTTCATCGAGCAATTCAAACCCGAGATGTGTGGCATCGGACCATTTGTTCCACACCACGCGACTCCGTTTGCCAGCTTTGCAGGTGGGACGGTCGAACTGACCTGCTTTTTGCTTTCAATTATTCGGATTATCCAGCCCAACATATTGCTGCCGGCGACGACTGCGCTGGGAACGATTGATGACGAAGGGCGGGAAAAGGGCATATTGGCCGGCGCGAACGTGGTCATGCCCAATCTGTCGCCCGCCGAAGTGCGGGCTGACTACGAGATATACGACAACAAGATTTGCACGGGCGACGAGGCAGCCGAATGTGCAGGCTGCTTGGGCGCGCGCATGCTCGCTGTCGGGCGGCGACTCGTCGTCGACCGCGGCGATCCGAAGGAGGCTGCCTGATATGGCGCTCTATGATCCGAAATCGCCCTGCGCGGACGAGTTCATCAACCACCAAGAGATTGTGGATACGCTTGCATACGCCGAGGCCCACAAGGACGACCTCGACTTATGTAAGCGCATCCTCGCTAAGGCGCATCCAAATGTCGCGCCCAAGAAAGAGCACTGCACGTGCATCACCCACCGCGAGGCCGCTGTGCTGCTCCTGTGCGACGATCCGGGCATCAATGCGGAAATCAAGCAGCTGGCACGACAGATCAAGCTTGCTTATTACGGCAATCGCATCGTTTTGTTTGCGCCACTTTACCTTTCGAATTACTGCGTGAATGGTTGTCTGTACTGTCCGTACCATGCCAAGAACCGTACGATCCCGCGTCGAAAGCTCACTCAGGATGAGATCCGAGCGGAAGTGATTGCGCTCCAGGATATGGGGCACAAACGGCTAGCCATCGAGGCAGGCGAGGATCCGAAGAACAGTCCCATCGAGTACATCCTCGAATCGATGAGGACCATCTATTCCATCAAGCACGAAAACGGTGCGATTCGTCGTGTGAACGTGAACATTGCCGCAACGACGGTCGATGAGTACCGCATGCTGAAGGAAGCGGAAATCGGCACGTACATCCTGTTCCAAGAGACTTATCACAAGGAGAACTACCTCGAGTTGCATCCGACGGGCCCCAAGCACGATTACTGCTGGCACACCGAAGCGCATGACCGTGCCATGGAGGCAGGCATCGACGACGTGGGGCTTGGCGTGTTGTTCGGGTTGGACAACTATGCATACGAGCTTGTGGGACTGCTCATGCATGCCGAGCACCTTGAGGCGCGGTTCGGCGTCGGGCCGCACACCATCAGTGTTCCGCGCGTGAAACCGGCTGACGACATCGATCCGACCGATTTCGACAATTCGTTGACCGACGAGCTGTTCGAGAAGATCATCGCGCTCATCCGTGTTGCCGTGCCCTACACGGGCATGATCATTTCGACGCGCGAGTCACAGGCTGTGCGCGAGAAGGCGTTGCAGTACGGCATCTCGCAGATATCGGGTGGATCCCGTACGAGCGTCGGTGGTTACGTGGACGAGGAGCGTCCGCACGACACCGAGCAATTCGATGTTTCGGATCAGCGCACGCTTGACGAGGTCATCAACTGGCTCATGGAAAACGGTCACATTCCGAGCTTCTGCACGGCGTGTTATCGTGCTGGTCGTACAGGAGACCGTTTCATGGACTTCTGCAAATCGGGCGAGATACTAAATTATTGTCATCCGAATGCGCTCATGACGCTTGCCGAGTACTTGACCGACTATGCGACGCCGGCGACGGCGGAGCGCGGTTGGCGAATGATCGCCGATGAGGTGACGAAGATTCCCGATGCCCGCCGTCGCGAGATTTGCACGGCGAACATCGAGGCCATTCGATCGGGTGACGCGCGCGATTTCAGGTTCTAAGCAGACTAAGAGGATTGGGTTTCCGCGATGAGCTGGCCCGATCAATTTCCCCGCGGGAAATCGATTTCCCGCGGGGAAAACGGTTGGGGAAGGCGGTTGACGGTTAGGCTTCGCAGAACCAAAATCAATTTCCCCGGAGGAAATCAGTTTCCCGCGGGGAAGACGGGAGGAGAGAAGTGGCAGGGTTGAACGAGACGCCTTCGGGTGAACGAGTTCACATCGGTTTCTTCGGCGTGCGCAACGCAGGCAAGTCGAGCCTCGTGAATGCTGTCACGGGCCAGGACCTCGCTGTCGTGTCGGATACACCGGGCACGACAACCGACCCGGTTCGCAAGGCCATGGAGCTCCTGCCGGTCGGTCCCGTCCTGATTATCGACACGCCGGGCATCGATGACGAAGGGGAACTCGGCGGCTTGCGCGTTCAGAAAGCGCGCCGCGCACTCGACTTCGTTGACGTGGCTGTGCTCGTTGTCGATTCGACGAGAGGGCTCTCGTCGGTCGATATGGCACTTATCGACGAATTCCAGGATAGACGTGTCTCATATATAGTTGTCTCGAGCAAGGCCGACCTGATGCCAAATGCCGTCGATCCTTATTCGGGGCTCGTGGAGCTCGACGAACGCGGTGTGAAACGGGCGCGAATCAGGGTTTCTTCGCAAGAAGGATGGGGCATCGAGGAGCTGAAGGGGGTCATCGCTTCGCTTGCTTCGCAGGTTGAGCGCCAGCGCAAGCTCGTTTCCGATCTTCTAGAGCCAGGTGATGTGACCGTTCTCGTCGTTCCGATTGACTCGGCCGCACCGAAAGGACGTCTCATCCTTCCGCAGCAGCAAGTCATTCGCGACATCGTTGAGGCTGGAGCTCAGGCATGCGTGACGTCGGTCGAAGGGCTGCCGACGATGCTCGCTGCTTTGACAGGCCCTCCCAGGCTCGTCATCACCGATTCGCAGGTGTTCGGAGCTGTCGCCAAGATCGTGCCTGCTGAGGTTCCGCTTACCTCGTTCTCGATACTCATGGCTCGTTACAAGGGCACGTTGGCCGGCCAAATCGACGCAGTTGGGGCACTTGAGAAGCTGGACGATACGAGCTGCGTACTCATATCGGAAGGTTGCACGCACCATCGCCAGTGCGAAGACATCGGAACGGTGAAAATTCCCCGATGGGTTCGCTCGTTGTGCGGTGCAGACCCGCGTTTCGAGTTCACGTCAGGCGGTGAGTTTCCCCGCGATCTTTCGCGCTACGATGCGGTCATACATTGCGGAGGCTGCATGCTCAACGCGCGCGAGATGGAAAGCCGTGCTGGTATAGCGCGGGAACAAGGCGTGCCGTTCACGAACTACGGCATGGCCATTGCGAAGGCAAACGGCGTGTTCGACAGGGCTATAGCGTCGATTACATCCTAAAGGTGGATGACATAGACGATTGGGCAATGCATCCCGGAATGTGATGGGGACAACGATGCGCGCCAATGTCGCAACTGGGCGCTAACGCCTGAGCAAGAACGAAATGCGCAGATACGAACGCTCAGCTGGATTGGAAAGATCGCAACCGGTGATTTCCTGGATGCGATGCACGCGGTACACGAGCGAATTGCGGTGCAGGAACAGCAGCCGACCGCACTTCTGGGCGTTGCAATCGTTCTCCAAGTAGACTCTCAGCGTGCGCAGCAAATCAGTTTGGTTTTCGCGATCGTAGCGCTCGATGATGTCGAGCGCGGGATGCAGCAAGCTGTCGATTTCGCAGTTTTCGCGGATGGTGCCGACCAGCATATCCAGCGCACCGTCAACCGAACGCCCAGCTGTATACGTCTGGGCATTTTCATCTGTGACTTGGATGTGTTCGACTTGCACTTTCCGAACCGCTTTCCATGCTTATGGCAGTGAGGTATCTGTCAAACTTGCTACTTTTCATTAGTAATAAAATTATTTTATATAACGACTACAGAGATGTAAACAGGTAGTTGTGAGGAAAAATGTAAACAGCGATAACTTTGTCACTTTGCACAACCTTAGGATTTTCCTAATCGTTTCACCTAAATAGGCAGCAGAGACCTTGCGGGAAGAATATAATTGCCCTACACATGGGCTTCTGCTCGTGCATTTGAAGCTGGTTTGACGGTCGTTAGTCCAGAGCAACGAATGCCGAGCTTTAGGGTCCGTTGATAACTGCATAGGGGACAGTCGTCGTACCGTGGAAGCGGACGCGCTGGGGGAATCGGGTGCGAATCCCGAGCAAGGGCCATTACTGTGAGGCGCAAGCTGCAGCCAGAATGCCCAGCCTGTCTTGTTGAATGCACATACTATGAACCCTGGTGGTGTGTGTTCGCTGTTGAGGAGCGGGCCCTGCCCAAGTGCTCCTCACGCCTCTTCCCATCGACGATTGTCGCCGAAGCAAGCGTGCGAATGTGCATTGCGTCGCACGAACGATTGTTTCGTTGCAAGGGGGAGAGGGTATGAAAACCATTGCGAAACTTGTTGCTTGTGCATGCGCTTTCGCGCTTGCGCTCGTCTTTGCCGGCTGCTCGTCGGGCGGCTCGGCGTCTTCTTCAGCCGCTTCGGCAAGCGCCTCTGCAAGTGCGGCGTCTGCTTCTGCTAGCGCGGCAAGCGCTTCTGCGGCAGCTGCCAGCACGCTTGAAGACGGAACCTACGAAGCCGTGTTCAGCACCGACAGCAGCATGTTCCACGTTAACGAAGCTGATGAAGGCAAAGGCGTGCTGACCGTAGAGAACGGCAAAATGACCATCCACGTGCGTCTTGCTTCCAAGAAGATCGTCAACGTTTATGCCGGGTTGGCAAAAGATGCCGAAACCGACGCAGCAAATGTTATCCAGCCGACAACAGACACGGTTACCTATAGTGATGGAGACACAAAGGAGGTGTATGGATTCGATATCCCGGTGCCGGCGCTCGATGAAGAGTTCGATGTTGCGATTCTCGGCGAGAAGGGCACTTGGTACGATCACAAGGTTTCCGTTTCCAATCCGGTAGCAATCGAAAAAAGCGAATAAAGCCAT
>CACZIP010000053.1 GCA_902781245.1 uncultured Coriobacteriaceae bacterium
GCATTCGCGCTCGTGTTCTTTCCCGAGAGCGAGCCGCACATGGCCGAGGGTGCTGCCGTTATCCTGTTCTACCAGGTAGGTTCGCTGTTCGAAAGCTATGCGGTTGGCAAGACGCGCAAATCGATATCGGACATGATGGACATCGCGCCCGACTATGCCAACGTGTTGAACGAGTCTGGCGAAATCGAGCAGGTCGACCCCTTCGAGGTCGCTGTGGGCTCCGAGGTTGTCGTGAAAGCCGGCGAGCGCATTCCGCTCGACGGCGTGGTCGTCTCGGGGCGTTCGCAGATCGACACTTCGGCGCTCACCGGCGAGTCGGTGCCGCGCGTGGTCGAGGAAGGCGCCGAAGTTGCAAGTGGTTGCGTCAACATGACCGGCATGTTGACGATCCGCACTTCGTCCACCGCCGAGAACTCAACTGTTCAGCGCATCTTGGAACTGGTGGAAAACGCCAGCGAGAAGAAGTCCCGCAGCGAGACCTTCATCAGCCGCTTTGCACGCATCTACACGCCTGTTGTGGTGGGCGTCGCGTTGCTCATGGCCATCGTCTGCCCGCTGTTCCTCGGCTACAGCTGGACGCAAGGTGTTTCCAGCGCGCTCATCTTCCTGGTAGTCAGCTGCCCATGCGCCCTGGTCATCAGCGTACCGTTGTCGTTCTTCGGTGGCATCGGCGCTGCCAGTCGCAAGGGCATCCTCGTGAAGGGGTCGACGTATCTCGAGGCCCTCTCCAAGGTCGACACCATCGCTTTCGACAAGACGGGCACGCTCACCAGCGGCACGTTCGGCGTCTTTGCCGTGCATGCCCATGGCGGTGTTGACAAGGACCTGCTTCTGTCATACGCCGCTCACGCCGAGTCGTATTCCAACCATCCCATCGCGCTTTCGGTGGTGGACAGTTATTCCGGCGTGATCGATCGCGACAAGATCGAGAACGTCGAGGAGATTTCGGGCGAGGGCGTGTCTGCGCGAATCGACTCGCATGAGGTGCTCGTCGGCAACGACAAGCTCATGGCGGAAAACGGCCAGCTCTACCACGATTGCAAGCTCGTCGGCACCATCCTGCACGTTGCGGTCGACGGCGAGTATCTCGGCCACATCATCATTGCAGACATGATGAAAGACGATGCCAAGCAGGCCATCGACAACCTGCATGCTGCCGGCGTGAAGAGAACGGTCATGCTAACGGGCGACCGCAAGGAAGTTGCCGAAGCTGTGGCTCGCGAGCTCGGTGTGGACGAGGTTCGCGCGCAGTTGATGCCTCAGGACAAGGTGGATGCCGTCGAATCACTGCTCGAAGCCAATGCGGGCACGAACCACAATGTGGCATTCGTCGGCGATGGCATCAACGACGCACCTGTGCTCATGCGTGCCGACGTGGGCATCGCCATGGGCGGCATGGGGTCCGACGCTGCCATCGAGGCGGCCGACATCGTGCTCATGGACGACAAGCCCTCCAACATCGCGCGCGCCATCCGCATCGCCCGCAAGACGCTTCGCATCGTAAGGCAGAACATCGTGTTCGCCCTGGCGGTGAAAGTCGTCATCATGATCCTCGCACTGCCCATGATCGGCATTGCCAACATGTGGCTGGCCGTGTTCGGCGACGTGGGAGTGTCGGTGCTCGCCATCCTGAACGCCATGCGCTGCCTGAGCGTGAAGGAGTGAGTCAAAGGGACAGTCCCAATGACTCATTTGTGATTCGCAGGCTTTTTACAGGTCCTTGAAATGGAACGAGCGCTTGCCGGTGGCATAGTCGCCCACGATGTGACCGTGTCCTTCGATCTCGTACTTGTAGGTGACGAGGCCCTCGAGGCCCACGGGCCCGCGGGCGTGCAGCTTCGACGTGCTGATACCCACCTCGGCGCCGAAGCCGTAGCGGAAGCCGTCGGCGAAGCGCGTCGAGCAGTTGCGGTAGACGCCTGCCGAGTCGACGAGCTGCATGAAGTGAGCCGCCGCCGCATCGTCTTCGGCCATGATGGCATCGGTGTGGTGCGAGCCGTAGCGGTTGATGTGCGTGATGGCCTCGTCGATGTCGTCGACGATTTTGATGGAGAGGATGAGGTCTAAGTATTCGGTGGCCCAATCGTCATCGGTCGCAGGGTCGCAGTCGATGATGGCTTGCGTGTCGGCATCGCCGCGCAGCGTCACGCCGGCCTCGGCGCATGCAGCAGCCAGCGGAGGCAGAAGCGAAGGAGCAACTGCGCGGTGCACGAGCAGCGTCTCGACGGCGTTGCAAGCGGCGGTGTACTGGGTCTTCGCGTCAATGATGACGGGAACGGCTAGCTCGACATCGGCCGACTCGTCGGCATAGATGTGGCAGATGCCGTCGGCGTGGCCCATGACGGGGATGCGCGTGTTGTCCATGATGTAGCGCACGAACGAGTTGGATCCGCGCGGGATGAGCAGGTCGACCGAGCCGTCGCAGGCGAGCAGTTTGCCGATGTCCTCGCGTGCCTCGATTTGGAACATGCACAGTTCGGGCATGCCGGCAGCCGTTGCGGCGGCGTGGATGAGCTCGAACAGCGCCTTGTTGGTGCGCATCGTCTCGCTGCCACCTTTCAGGATCGAGCAGTTGCCGCTCTTCAGGCACAGCGTCGAGATCTGTACGAGCGCGTCGGGGCGTGCCTCGAAGATGACACCGATGACACCGATGGGGCAGGCGATGCGGCGCATACGCAGCCCTTCGTCGAGCTCACGGTCGAGCAGCACGGCGCCGACGGGGTCGGCCAGTTTGATGAGGTCGTCGATGCCAGCGCAGACGTCGTCGAGCTTGTGCTGGTCGAACTTGAGGCGCTTGACGATAGCGGGCGCAACGCCGCTCTCCTCGGCGGCGGCGAGGTCGGCCTCGTTGGCTTCGAAGATAACAGCCGCATTGGCGGCGAGCGCTTCCTTGATCGCGGCGAGCGCCGCATTGCGCGTCTCAGTGGACGTTGCTGCAACCTCGGGGCTCGCGAGTTTCATCTCACGCGCGATTTCGGCGATTTCGATCGTTGCGTTCGTTTGGTCTGACATGGGCTCTCCTATCCGGCTTGCGGGTGGGCGACGGTGATGTCTCTTGTGTCCAGTATACGGCCTTGTGTCGGTTGCAACGACGGGATAATGGTCGACGTTCTCTCTTTACGTCGAGCGAGAAGTATTCGGTTGTTTTGAAGTTGAAGGAGCGCTACGACATTACCTTCACGAAGCGGAACAAGCCCTCATCGCTTCCAGGATAATCGCCGGCATCCTCGGTGGAGAACTCAGGGTCCTCGTGGTACTTGTTGAAGTACTCCACGATGTGGAATCCGCAGCGATTCACGTAGAAATGGATGTTGCGCTTCTCGTGGTAGGCGGTGACGAGCTCCCAGATTTGCGTTTCGGGATAACGCGCCTCGATGGCTTGCCATGCAGCCTGGCCAAGACGTAGGTTCTGCTTGTCGGGGTCGATGAAGAGGAACTCGAGCGTTTTGCGCACTTCGCCGCCCGTGATGACAGCGCCTCCGATGTCCTTGCCCTCGTGGACGATGCTCAGTGCTTCGGCGTTTTCTCCGTCGAGGGCTTCGTCGACGTCACGTTGAGGTGGGATGTTGCCCAGGAAATCGGGGAAGTCCGAACGCGTTGCGTAGGTGAATGCTTTTTGCAAGCGCTTGACGAAATCGTCCAGATCCTTGTATCCAACGGGAACGAGCTCAACCGTTTGCTGCATATTCGGTCCTTTCTACGGTTGTGGTTTACTGTAGCGCACTGAGTGGGGAAAGGGGAATTTGGTTCTTTCTTGTCGGTAAAACCTACATGATTTTGGGGGATATGAACAGGAGATGGACCTGTCCCCAATGGCTCGCCTTCTCTAAGGTTTCTTTCAGGTTGCTGCGTCATCATTTCATGCATCGTAGGAATCTTTGGAATCTGAACCGACGAGAGGTGAACTTGATGAACAAGAGCAAGAAGATAACAGCGCTCATTGTTGCAGCCATGCTATCGGTCATGGTTTTCACGGGATGTACGGGCACGAGCTCTGCGTCGGATAGTGCGAGCGCTACTTCCGCAAGCTCTTCGATGCAGTCAAGTTCGATGGGTGCACCGCCAAGCGGCAGCTCCTCGATGGGCGAGCCGCCCTCGGGAAGCTCCGGTGGCCCCGGTGGCGCTCCTGGTGGCGGAACATCCGATTTCGAATACACGGCAGCCACGGAAATCACGTCGGCTGACTCGCAGGACGGCCAAACCTATGCTTCCACGACAACTGACGAGAGTGCACTGATTGTGAACACGGCTGATGATGTGACCCTGTCAAACATCACAGTTACGAAATCTGGCGACTCGAACGGCGGTGACAACTGCAACTTCTACGGGCTGAATGCTGGCTTGCTCGTGATGGGCGGTTCGACGACCACCATTAACGGGGGCACGATCGAGACGAACGCAAACGGCGCCAACGGCATCTTCTCGTACGGTGGCAACGGAGGCCACAATGGCGGCGAGGGCGACGGTACGACGGTCAACGTGAGCGACGTGACCATCACCACGACGGGCAGCGGCTCGGGTGGCATCATGACCACCGGCGGCGGCGTCATGAATGCGAGCAACCTCACCATCACCACGAGTGGCGGATCGTCCGCGCCCATCCGCACCGACCGCGGTGGCGGCACGGTCAACGTTGACGGCGGTACCTATACGTCCAACGGCCTCGGCTCGCCAGCGATTTATTCAACCGCTGACATCAACGTGGCCAATGCGACCCTCGTGTCCAACCTGTCCGAAGGTGTGTGCATCGAAGGAAAGAACTCCATCACGCTCACCGATTGCGATCTGACGGCAAACAACACGAAGTGCAACGGGCATGCCACGTTCTACGATTCGATCATGATTTACCAGTCGATGTCGGGCGATGCAGATAGCGGCACCTCGTCGTTCAACATGACGGGCGGCACGCTCACGAGCAAGAACGGCCACATCTTCCATGTGACCAACACCAATGCGATCATCAACCTCGATGGCGTGAAGCTCGTCAACGAGGATGCTGCCAACATCCTGTTGTCGGTATGCGCTGATGGTTGGAGCGGTGCAGGCAACATCGCGATGCTCAATGCTACAGGCCAGACGCTTGACGGTACCATCCTCGTGGGCAGCGATTCGACCTTGACGCTCAACCTGACCAACGGCTCTACGTTTACGGGCGCAATCAGCGGCGAGATCGAGAATGCAAGCGGTGAGACCGTCTCGACTGAGGTGGGCACCGTGGATGTGACGCTCGACTCCACGAGCACGTGGACCCTGACGGCTGACACGTACGTGACCTCGTTCGACGGCGATGCGGCAAACGTCATCTCGAATGGCTACACCCTTTATGTGAACGGCGTGGCCCTGAGCGGCACGAGCGCATAGCGCCTGCCAACCAAGTAAAACTCGGAGCGAAGGCCGCCTGCGGGCGGCTTTCGTTTTGCCGACTTTACCGACAATCGGTCAACTCTACGAAGTTGGTGAGAACTGGTTGGTTCTTGCTTAGAATGCAATCAAACGCAAATCGCAAGTTTTGAAGCGGGAGAAATCATGCATTACACCGGTCCGACGTACAGGCCACCATACGAGGCAGAGTCGTTGCTTTTGCAGGTCACTGCTGGCTGTTCGCACAACAAGTGCACGTTTTGCAGCATGTACCAGGACGTGCCGTTCGAGGTGTCGCCAATTGAGGAAATCGAAGAAGATTTGATTCAAGCTGCACGTTATGGCGACTTTTGCGATCGCGTGTTCCTCGTGAACGGCGATGCGTTCTGCTTGAGTTTCGAGCGTTTGGCCGAAATTGCCGAGCTTGTGCATCGTTACCTGCCGCGTATCGAGTCAATCGGTGGCTACGCTTCGATCAACAACGTCCTGGCCAAGACCGAAGATGAACTGCGCGAGTTGACGCGTTTGGGCTATGCGGATTTCAACATTGGGCTGGAATCGGGCCTAGACGACGTGCTTGCTTACATGAACAAGGGCTACACGTTATCGCAAGCACGCGAGGCATTCGCTCGCCTCAACGCAGCAGGCATGCCATTCAACTTGAACATCATCACAGCGGCGGCAGGTCCCAATCGCATCGTCGAGCATGCTGCGGCCAATGCCGCCATCGTGAACGAAGCGAAGCCGACGCTGATCTTCGTGTCGCCCCTGCATATCGACCCTGGCGCGCGCCTCGAAGCGCTCGTCGCAGAAGGCGATTTCGAGGAGTGCGTCTTAGGCGATTACATCACCGAGGAAATCGAGTTCCTCAAGCGGCTTGATGTCGAGGACTGCGTGTTCTTCGGGTTGCATGTATCGAATCCCGTGCGTGTGGCAGGCCTGCTTCCGTGCGACAAGGAACGCCTCGTGCAAGAGCTCGAGCAAGGGTATAGGCATTTTTCCGATTGGCAGCTCGAGAAGGTGCCGCCCAAAGGTTCCGAAGGTCGCATGATTGGCTAGATTGGTGTATGGCTTGTGTCAGAGAACCGTTCCCCTGACACACCGTAGTTAGCGCACAAACACGAAGGACGTATCAGTCGAACGCGCTTCGTCGAAGGCGTAGTCGCTCCAGGTGAACTGCTTGATTTGCTCGAGTTCGCTCGCTTGCACGCTGGCTAGGAAGCGCACCATCTCACCGCGTGCCATCTTCGCGTAGACGCCCTTCTGCACGACTTTGCCACCAGTGAGCTCGCCGAACACGCAGGTGATGTACGTGTCGTCTGGTTGCAGGTATTTCTCGATTGCTTTCGAGTATTCCTTGGAGGCAAGGTTGACGATGATGTGGCATTCGTCGACGACCTCGCGGTAGAGACTCTCGCCCCAGAAATCGTAGAGGTTCGAAAACCCGTCGACGGTGGCCTTGGCTTGCATCTCGAGGCGGTAAGGCACCACGCCGTCGAACGGTTTGAGCACGCCGTAGAACCCCGAGAGGATGCGCAGGTGATCCTGCACGTAAGCCAGATGTCCATCCTCGAAAACGGCAGGAGCCATGTACGTGTATTGGATGCCGTCGTAAGCCAGCAGCGCAGGTGTTAAGTTACGCCGCAGGTCCATGTGCTCGAGGCGCTCCGCATTCTGTTCGGCGATGGCGTCGCTGCAGGCCCAGAGCTTCTTCTGCTCGGCATACGTAAGCGACAGCATCCAATCTCTCAGCCGCTCGGCGCGCTCGATGAACACGGGGAGATCCTGATGGGCGAGCGCTGCCTCATTAACCATCTTCTTCGCAGGCGAGATGATGATTCTCACGAGAGATTCTCGAGCATCTGCGCGGGGTTGTCAGCGGCTTTAACCTTGCCGTGGGCTTTGATGATGACCCCTTCCTCGTCGATGAGGTAGGTCGTGCGTACGACGCCCATTGAGACTTTGCCGGCGGTCTTCTTCTCTTTCCACACGTCGTAAGCTATGAGGACTTCCTTTTCGGTGTCGGAGAGCAGCGTGAAGGGCAGGCCATACTTCTCCTCGAACTTTTTGTGCGAAGCTACTGAGTCCTTGCTCACGCCGACAACCTCGGCGCCAGCCTCGCGAAACTGCGGGTACAGCTCGCCGAACGCGCACGCCTGCTTCGTGCACCCCGACGTCATGTCACGCGGGTAGAAATACAGGACGACCTTGCTGCCGCGGTAGTCCGAGAGCGAGCGCATTTCGCCGTTCTGATCGGGGAGCGTGAAATCGGGTGCTTGTGTTCCAATTTCGAGCATGGTGGTCCTTTCTCGCGTTCGCGGTTGCATTATAGCCTGTGGGCATGTTGCAAATGAATAAAGGTACCAGGTACGTTTATTCAGGTGCGTTATTCATCATGTGGCATGCCGCATAAAAGTACCAGGTACGCTTATTCAAGGTGCGCTGTTTCACAGGTATATAATCGCCTGCATGGCTACTAACATCATCGATTTCGAAAGCGCCCGCGTCCGCGCGGGCGATCATATGGTTCGCGGATCGGCGGCCTACGGCATGGTGCGCGTGTTTGCTGTGAGCGCGCGCGGGGTCGTTCAGGCTGCGCGTGATGCGCATGATACGTCGCCAGTCGTCACGGCAGCGCTCGGACGCCTCATGATGGGCGCGCTCATGACGGGCGCGATGTTCAAGCAGCCCGACGAGCTGCTCACATACATCGTGAAAGGTGACGGCCCCATCCGCGCGATGACGGTCACAGCCAACTGCGAGGGGCAGGTGAAAGGTTTCCCAGCCAACCCGTACGTGTGGGTACCGGCGCGTCCCGATGGCAAGCTCGACGTTGGCCGCGCGGTAGGGAAGGGCACGCTTGCTGCCGTTCGCGACCTTCCTGGCTTCGAGCCGTACTCGAGCAGGGTCGAGCTCGTGTCGGGAGAGATTGCCGAGGACCTCACGCATTACTTCGCCGTGAGCGACCAGGTTCCCACGTCGGTCGGCCTGGGTGTGCTCGTCGGGCGCACTTGGGATGTCGAGTGCGCGGGTGGCTTCATCGTGCAGCTCATGCCCGATTGCATCGACGAAGTTGCAGAGCATGTCGAGCGCAACCTGGCGTCGGTGACGTCGGTCACGGATCTGCTGCGCGCGGGCGCCACGCCGACCGACGTGCTCGGCCGCGTGCTCGAGGGGCTCGACTACCAGGAACTCGAGGCGCAGCCGGTCGAGTTCTACTGCGGCTGCAACGAGCAGCGTGCCGCGCGCGCCACGATGGCGCTCGGCGAGGACGAGCTGCGCGACATGATCGCCAAGAACGAGACGGCCGAGGTGTGCTGCCATTTCTGCGGAAGGCGCCATTACCTATCGCCCGAACGCCTACGTGAGCTTCTGGGGTAAGCCGGCGTCTTCCGTCTTTGCTCATCCCTGAGCGAAAACACGCTTGGCGGCCTAAAGTGTCTTGCCTAGATTTCTCGCTTGCTCAGGGAATCCCGATCGTTTGGTCATACTGGGTGTGCCGCAGCCGCCGCCGAGCACACGCCCGCAATCGCGCAGATTCAGGTAGCGCACGAGCGTGTCATAGTGCGCCTCGAGCGCATCGAAGGTCCAGCTGTCGTCGTTCCACGCGACGGCAAGCAGCACAGATTTCAATCGTTTGCTTGAGATGCGGGGGTTCGCCGAGCAAAAACGATCAATTACTGCCTTGAGCTGCGCTGTCATGCCGTAGTAGTACAGAGGCGTTGCGAAGACGAGCATGTCGGACGCGAGAATCTGCTCGCGCAACTCGTCGAAGTCGTCGTATTGCACGCACGGGCCGCCGTAGCCGCACGCCACGCAGCCCGTGCAGGGAGCGACGTCGAGTGCGGCCACGTCAACGACCGCCACGTCATGTCCTGTTTCCCGCGCACCAGCCGCGAACTCGTGTGCGAGCATGGCGGTCGAGCCGTTTGCGTTGGGGCTCCCTTGCAAGACGAGGATTCTCATCGTCCTCATATATTCTTTCTGCCACTTCTCGCGCAGTGGCCGCGCTCTTTTCCTATAGACGCGAATATGGGATAAAGGGCGTGCATGGGGCGGAGGGCGCT
>CACZIP010000054.1 GCA_902781245.1 uncultured Coriobacteriaceae bacterium
CCGAGCGGAGCCGGCGTCGTGATTTCGTAGCTTGCCCACCACGGCGAGCTCGGATTGGTGTTGATTTCAAGCGCGTCTTCGAGCGCGGTTCGCGCTTCAGGTACAAGCGGCCTGTCGGAGGACGATTCCGATTTCGGCAATGCTTGCAAGGCCTTTTCAATGGCGCCGTAGCGATCTCCTTGCGCGAGCAGTTGGGACGACTCGGCTGCGAGTTGCCGCGATTCGGCAACGAGCGCATCCTGCCGTGCTGCCGATGCGAAGGTGAGGGCGGCTGCTATGGCGGCGACGACGAGGGCGGCTGCCACTGCGATGGTGATGCCCCGTTTGATCGTGCGCGTGCGGCCCCTCTGCCGCAGGTCGTCGAAGCTGCAGTCGGCGACTGCGGCGATGATGCGGAGCATCTCGTCGCGCTTCTTCTTTGTTGTGGTGGGGCGCAGGTCTGCAGCCAAGGGGTTTGATGTTGCGGCTTCCGTAGTGCCCGGCACCGCGGTTTCCGTTCGGAGCAGCGAGGGGATGCTTTCGGCCGAGCTTCCGTATGCGAGCACCGTGAAGATCCGTTCGCGGCCGTGCATCTCGATGAAGGCTGCTATTTCGCGGTTCACCCAGATGCTGTCGCGTGCCTCGGGCGAGCAGATGACGACGAGAGAGCTTGATTTCGCGAGGGCGTCGAGGATGCGGTCAGGCAGCGAGTGCGATGCGGAGAGCTCGTCCTCGTCTCGGAAGCATTTGCCCAGTCGGCCGTCGGTTCGCCCAGGTGCGTTGATGCCGCGGGGCAGCTTGAAGGTCTCGATGGCGTGCTGCACCTGCTTGGCGACTTCCTGGTCTAGCGGCAGATGTCGATAGCTGATGAATGCGGCGTATTCGTTAGCCGTTTGCCGAGTATCGCTATGGTGCTTTTCCCATGTCATGGGTTGATTATAAAGGAATGGGCTGGTGAGTCAGGGGCCTGACCCCTGACTCACTGCGCATAATGAGTCGGTGCCCTGGCCCCCGATTCACTTAAGGGCGGCATCGCGCCTCAACGACTTGATTCCCTGAAATGCCGCATCTCCGTCTACGTTCCATCATAAATACGGATTGACGTCTGACAATCCGTTTTGAATTTTCGCGCTTCTCGCGAAGGCCCCGGTAAGTATGCGCTGCACTTCCTGTGAATCGGCGTCCATGAGAACGTACAGGAAGCCCATGAATTCCGTGAAGTCTTCCAAGGTCACGTGCCCGTTGTCCTCGACAGACTCGTAGAAGTTGTCCACGAACTCCCGCAATGTTGCGCTCTCTTCTTCAAGGAGACCGAAATCGCCTGCGCGGAAACGCTCAGGCAAGTTATTGCAATTCATCAGCTCTATGTACTCGTCCGTTATGACCATGCGGTCTCCTCTGGCTCTTCGTATTCATTAAGATTCCAAGAAACCACCTAGCCAGCTAAAAGGCCATTTCGCAATACGATACGCCGTTTTTCTCGCGCAGCCATTCGAAGAGCCCTTCGCAGTCGAAAACCGGGAAGTCCGACAAGGCGAAATCCTTGACGTTGCCGGTGACCACGGCATCCGGTTTGACCTTGTGGGCAGCTTGGTTGATGCAGGCGTCCTCGAAATCGCTCCACGTCGAGGCAAGCGCCTGATCGACGTCTTCTTCCGTAAACGAGCAGGCGTTGACGAAGCCCCGAAGCTTGACGAGCTGTTCTTTCGCCCACTCGGCGCGGCTGGCCTTGCCGCCTTCGGAAAGGATGTAGTAGACGTCGGTCGCTTGGGTTGCGCTGAACCACAAATCAAACTCGCCGAGCATGCCGAGGGCCAGGATGAGCTTGGCATTTTGCGCATAGGGCGGGCGGTTTGCGAGTGCGTCGACGAACACGTTCGTGTCGAGGAAGAGCTTGCATGCCATGGTGCTCACCCGACTTCGAGGCCGTGGCGGGCAAGGCGCTCGCGGCGTATTTCGTCGTCGGTCATCGCGGCGAAGCGGTTGGAGGCCGGCAGACACATTTCATCGATCTGCGCGAGGGCCTGTGCGATGTCCTGTGCTGACAACGCGCCGCCAGACGTCTCGCCGACGTCGAATGGAGACTGGCCGTGTTGGATCAGGTAATCGTAAGCGCTGTTGATGAATTGGGAAGCGCTGCAGCCAATGCGCCCGAGCACCTGGTTGCCTGCGTCTTTCTTCGCTTGCGGCATACGGGCCGTCACCATTGCGTCGCCCATAGTGGCTCCTCTGTTGTACGTATTGCAGATAGTCTATTCTTAGTATATGTATTACGTACAACATGTCAAGCTTCTCGAAGGTCCTGGTGCTGCTGCTCGTCGCCCTGCCGACGTCATCGCTGCGACATCCTGATAGTTGCCTTGCGAAGCCGTAAAATGCCGCTTCACTAAGATCTCTGCCTTACAATAGAGACCAAACATCACGCACGCGCCTTGCGGACGGGGGAGACCATGAAGAGCCGCGCATTGAAAGTGACCGTCATTGCCATCGCGGCGATTCTCGGCGTGCTGGTCGTCATCGCCATCGTCGGGCTTTCCCTGCTGCAGGTTCGCACCGCTTCCTTGCACGACGACTGGCAGAGTGTGCGAAAGGACGTCCAGCTTGCCGCGCCCGTGCAGGTCGAAGGCGTGGAAGTCATCACGCAGGACGTATCGTGCGGCTATGCCGTGATCGAGATGTTCTCGGCTTGGGACGGCGGGGACGTCACCGAGGAGAGCCTCTACGGCGAGTACGGCAAGGTGGTCACCTCGACCAGCCAGTCCTTCTGCGACGAGATGAACAAGCGGTTCCCGAGTTACAAGACCACCATGCGCAAGAACCTGACCGACATGGAGCTGCTGCGCGCGGTGCACAGCAGCCTCGAGGTCGGCGTTCCCGTTCCCTTCGAATGGGCGGCGAAGTCGGGTGACGAGTGGACGCTTCACTACTCGATCGTCACCGGGATGGATCTTCAGGGCGACAGGGTGACCGTTGCGAACCCGTATGGCTACGTCGAGGAGCTGCCGATCGGCGAGTTCCTCAGCCGCACGAGTTTTGAAGCGTACGAGGACATGCCGCTGTTCCTCAAGCTTGGGTTCGCGTTCGGCATCTTCGAGCAGAACACCGTATTCGTGCCAGAGCGGGTTTCGTAATCCCAACGAAGGCGCTTCATCAGCAGGAAACCTCCCACAAGTGGTCTGCTCGCATACGACGTGCTCAGCGAATTGGGGTTTCCCAGGGATTAACCCGTTTCCAACGTTACGACGCGCTTAGGATGTCGAGCAACGCTACGCAACGTGTTTTCCCTGCTTGGTGGCCGCTCTTCAGCATACGAAGCCAAAATGGGGTGAATCAGCATTTGCCACGGGCAGTCACGGGTTCCGGCGAGGTCTGATTGTTCGGCTGCGTGGGCTTTTTGTCGTCTGCGAAAATCTTCCTCAGAACATCTTCCAAATCGGCGAAGAAATTTCCGCCACTTATCTGTTCCAAATCGCTCTCGCTCAGTTCCCCAAAGTCGGCCACCGCGAGTTTGAGTTCTTCCGCGGTGATCTTATAGCCCAGGGAGGAGGCGGCCTTCGCCACGGCTTCCTCGTTGCATGCCGCTTCCCCTGCATCGACGATGCGTTTGATTTCCGCATCCAGTTTTTCCCGCAATTCCGGCTGTCCGCTCAGGTCGCGCTCCATGCGTTGCAGTTCTTCACTTTTGCCCATAGTCCTATTTCCTTATGCTTAACTATTCGTGTACATTAATTGGTACACGTCCTACTCGACTTTAACGTACCACAACGAGGAACTAAAGTCACCAACATGATGGCCTGCTCTTCTCTTAATGCGGAGGTTACGTCATCAACCTAGGGAAACACAGCAGTTGTCGAAAATGAGCGTTGCCGACGAAGAATTAGCACGAGTTCGCTTACGACGCGTTCAGGATGTCGAGGGTCATGCGAACGCCGTCGTCGACGCGCCTTTCAATCTCATGCTGGTTCATTCGAAAACCTCCTGCGAGTTATTCTTATGCTTAATCAGCTTCGATAACGATCCAGGATCCAGACCGGGTGCTACCAAGTCTGGTAAGCGTGCCCTCTTTCTTTAACTCGGCCACGATTCGTTCGGCACTTCTCTTGGAACAGCCGAGCGATTCGGCCAGGGAAGATATGTTCGCCGCCGGGTTCTCTTTGAAGAATGCGAGTGTTTGCGTCTTCGCCAACTCCTGTGTACTTTGAGGCTTTGCGAAGGGGATGAGGGAATCCCGGATGGTTTCCAGCATGAACTCGACAAACGCTTCGCTTGATCCAACGGCGTCAGATTTCGCGAGGGCAGCATAATAGCCCGACTGCCGTTGGCGAATCGTGCTCTCGACGGGCAACCATGCCAACACGGGTCTCCATCTCGAAAGCAAGAGCGTGTGCCAGAGCCGTCCGACCCTCCCATTGCCGTCGGCGAAAGGATGGCAGAACTCGAATTCGAAATGGAATACGCACGATGCGAGCAGCGGGTGCATATCCGTCGCCTTCAACCAGCCAACTATGTTTGCCATCACCTCAGGGACATACGTCGCGGGCGTGCCGGCGTGGATCAGCTCATCTCCGTCGAACACCCCCACGTTTCCCGTGCGGAAACGCCCAGCATCAGCAACGAGCCCATTCATCATCGTGCGGTGCGCCAAAAGCAAATCCTCGAGGGAATGCGGATCCAATTCGGGAATCAGGTCATAGGCGCGCTTGGCATTCTCCACTTCCAATATGTCGCGGCTGTCGCCCAGAACGCGCTTTCCGTCCAGGATGGCGGTGACAGCTTCGTGTTCCAGCCCATTGCCTTCTATGAGGAGTGAAGAGTGAATGGTCTTTATTCTGAGCTCGCGGTGCAGAACAGGGCTTTTTGCAAGAGGGGCTTGTGGCGAAATCATCCCCACGAGTTCCGCAATTTCCATGCACAGGGAATCGATGCGGGCGTTGCGATTGAATGGCGGTTCGTACGACATGAGCTCTCCTTTATTACCGCCATAATTATACCGCCACTGGCGGTAATCATCTGCATAGCCGTCTCGTTTCCCGATAAACGTTTCACAGAATGAGTCAGTGCCAATGAGTCGGTGCTCTGGCCCCTGACTCATTTTGTGCAATGCTCGAAGCAGCTACTTGTGGCACGTATTGCGCGCATTGCAGCGAGTGTGCTACAACGGCGGATGACAACGCGTGTTGCGAGGAGAGCGAGTTCTGCTAGGCGCGGTTTGCTGAGGCTAGGAGCAAAGTATGGGACTGTTCGAACCAGCGTGGATGACAGACAATCCTGCCAAGGTGGACAAGGCAGTCAAATCGGTCGAACGTATCGATGATCAGGATGTTCTGATTGAAATTGTGACCAGCGCACCGCAAGACCAGGTGCGCGAGGCGGCGTTTGCAAAGCTAAACCTCTCGAAAGTCGACGACCCCTCGAAGTTGGTCGAGATCGCCCATCGCGTGCCTTCGCGGAAATCGACGTTCGAGGTGCTCGATTGCCTCGATGACTATTGGCTGTGGCGTTATCTCGTCGAGGTGCGCGACATCGATCTCATCAAGGGAGCAGCCGAGCGGACCAAGGATCTGGATGGGCTCTACTTAAATCTGCGCCTCTATGGCAAACAGTTATGGGATACGGGAAAAGTTGCCGTTCTGAACACGATTATCGAGCGCACGGACGACCCAGACATGTTGCTGAGGATCGCCGAGGACAAGGATTATCTGAAGCTGGAAGCGAATACCGAGCAAGGCAAAAAGAGCGTTCTAAATGCAGGCAAGATTGTCAAGAAGTGGCTGATCGCGCGATGCAAGGCCTTCGGGAAGGCGACGGGGGACAAGACGCTCTACGATGCCGTGATCATGCCGCTTTACAAAGAGAAAAACGACCTCACCGAGGCATCGTTGAAATACGAGTTTCGCAGGATGTGGGATTCGGAACTCGCCAGGTTGGATGAGGAAACCGACGAGAGTGCTCTTCGAGCGGTTTACGAGGATACGCACAGGAAGATCGAGCATCGCATCGCTGCTGCCAAGCGGTTGCGGACTGCGTTTGGCGATGACGGTCCCTATGACGAGTTTGCAGCGAGTTGCACGCGGGAGAACGGCCACCTGCTGTTTCAAACGGCATACAGCGAGTGGGAGTATCAGGAATCCATATGCATCCGGTGCTACGAGCGGGGAGGTAGCCGCGAGGACGACGGGCGAACGAAGCACTACGGATGCTTCTTCTGGCGGGACGCATGTGCTGGTGATGTCCCTATGGATTGCTTAAGGCGCCGCTGCAAGCCGCCAAACGTTTTTGAACCTGAGCTGGCGCCGAGTCCTTCGAAGGACGATGGCGAAGATGCTTCTCAAGCTCTTGTGGAATCCCTGATCAAGAAGATGCACCACTGCGAGCCTGAAGAGCGCAAGCGCCTTGTCGAGGAGAACGCTGGCAACCAGCATCTGATGTACCAGCTCGCCTTGCGAGCTCCTGGTTCGGGTACAAGGCTTGACGCCGTAAGGCACTTGACAGATCTCGATTCTCTGAAAGAGTTTGCAACCTATGGCAACCAGAAGATGTCCAAAGCTGCTTTGGCGAGAATCGCAGAGCTTTACCCGGATGAGATTCCTGATGCGCATTGAGGACGCCAAGTAGAGTGGGGGCGTGTCGAATAAAGCCATCGTTGAAAGCTTCTGTAACTTGAACGAGAAAAGCGGAGCGCTTGGGCGGGCATGTACAAATTCCTCTCGACAGCTCCGGTTTTTCGCGCATGGGGCTGCGTTCGGCATTCTAGATTCCGCGTTGTCGAGAGACAATCAGCATTGAATTCCCGATGCACGGCTATGCGGGCTGTCGAACACTGAAGCGGAAAGAGCGCGCTTCAGTCCCAAAGGATATTCATCTCACTGCACCCCAGCTCCCCGCCGCCGTCAGGATGCTCCGCACGCGGCCGGCATCTCGATTGCATGCTGCACCTACTTGGTGACTTCCTGGTCGCACGGCAGGTGACGATAGCTGATGAACATGGCATACTTATGTTGCTGTTCTGTGCCAGTGGTCGTTCGTTGAGTCTCGCTATGGTCCTGTTCCCATGTCTTGGGTTGATCATGAAGGTATGCCACAAAGTGAGCCTCGGCAGTAGGAGATTGATTCATGAAGAAGCAAATCGCCATTATTTTGTTGGCAAGCTCGATCGCCGTTCTTGCCTGCTCTCTCTTGTGCTCATGCACGACGACTTCGCCGAAGGACTTCGGGTTCCCGACATTTGGGGAGTTGGAATCGGTTACTGTGCAGGAATACGTGAACGGGCAGCCGGTGAGCCGCGAAATCTCGCTCGATGCTGAGCGGTGGGCGAATCAAAACTCCGATGATTCGGCTTTCGGCTTGTGGAGCAGCGACGCATGGGCGATGGAGCGGGTTGACGGGGAAGGAAAAGCCGAAACGTCGCAGGCGTTGAAGTATCGTTTGACCTCGGCCGACGGCGCTGAACTCGAGTTCTTTATATACTTCGATGCAGCCGAAGGGGCTGTGTATTTCCAGAAAACAGGTGGCGAGCTTTGGAGGGGCACATCCGATTCCTCCAAAAAGATTTTCAGGTCAGAGTACGAGGATTACCAGCGGGAATCGTTTGAACAAGCGTTCAGGGCGCAGGTCGAGAACCGTAGTTTCAAGATGCTGTCCGAATACAACGGAACTGGTAAGGCGTTTGTTGTCGAAGACTGTTCCACGCTTCCAGGTGATTCCGACAATCCCAATTACAAGCCCAGCATCGAATACGAAGCTGTGTATTGGGATGGCTGGGACGGTTCGGCGTCGTTGCAGTTGCCGCACTACCAGGGGCGATGGGGCAAAGACGACTATGGTGCCATCCGTCCCGAAGACGTGCGCTTTGTGTTGATCTACGAGCTTATTGACGAGAAGATTGACGGCGAGTGGGTAACCTCAAGAGGTGACCACGTAAGCTACACGTACGACTACACCTTTCAAGGAACGGTGTACGACCTGCTTACGGGCGAGAAGGCTACGTTCTTGGATACAAGCGACAGTTACATCAGGGATCAAGCCGAAAAGTTCATCGACGACGCAAACGCAAATAGCAAGCATTGATGCATGATATGTTTATGCCATTGATGCTCAACGTGTCTGCCACCAGTCCAAAAGTGAAGCCTCGACTGACGGGGGAGAGGATGGCTGAAATGAAGAAGGCCTTGCTCGTTATCGTGACAACGCTGGTTGTGGCCTTGGTTTGCGCCGGCTGCAGTTCAGGGCAGGGAGGTTCGCAATCCGCATCCAAGAATCAACCTGGTTTGACCGCAAACGTGCGGGTTCCAGAGGCGCTTCCCACCGCTCAAGGGCCGCAAATCGTAAGCGACTTGGAGCATATCTACTTTTACTACGATCATCCCAACGAAAGCATCGCGTATGGGAAAGAGGGGATTTATTGCGCTGACTCGAATTTGGAAAGCGCGACGCTCATCTTCCAAAAAGACCGTTGCGACCCGGTATGCCTGCTCGGTGACAGGCTGTATTGCAACAGCAGTACCGGCATCGAGAGTATTGACCTGAAAAGCCATGACATCGTGCCCGCCGCAGACTCCAGATCGGGGGCGCGCTCTCTGGCTCCCTACGTAATCGAAGATTCGGGTGGTGGCTCGAGTGCAGGCTCAAAAGGTTCGATGGTATTCGCCACCTACGACGATGGGCTGCGATTGGGTGACCCGGGTGCTGATGGCGTGTTGTCCTCAAAGGCGCTTGACGGGGTGAGCGACGAAGTGCTGTACGCCCTAACCGGAGATGGCGTCGTTTATTTCTCGTGCCTCGACGATGGCTATCAGGTGTGCTCTTACGATGTGGAAAAGGGCACCATGAAGAAGATAGCTTCCATGGAAAACGAATGGGCTTTCACCATCGTCGGGTCAGACGTGTATTTCCTGGCAGAGGTTTCTGGTGGGAGCGCAGATTCCAATGGTTCAGCGGATCTTGAGATCATGCGTGCAGATGCTGCCGGCAATGTGAGCTCGACCGGGGTGTCTGGAAAGCTCGGTTCGGTGCTTTACTCATACGGGGACTTCGTGTTCTACATGACCTATATCGAGCAAGCGGTTGACAATGGTGCAGCCGAAAGCGGGAAGAGCGGGAATAGCGCGAAAGCTGGAAAGGCCGACGAAAGCAAAGAGCCGCTTTATCTCGGGAGGCCGAGCTACTACGACACAGTTTCCGGCGGTTCGGCAGTAATCGACCGTGCTGCCTATGACGGGATGAATGTGGGCCTCCGCGGTGTGTCCGGCGGTTACCTGTACTTCGACGGCATTGTCGTCGACGAGCTTACTGGTATGGAGAGCTACAACGTATACCTCGATAGAATCGACGGCTCAGGTGACTTGGTGAACGTCGACCTACTGACCCGCGATGCCAAGCCGACCGATCAGGTGCTCGCATGGAATGAGGCCGAGGCCCAGCGCGAGC
>CACZIP010000055.1 GCA_902781245.1 uncultured Coriobacteriaceae bacterium
AGAGGAATGCCCTTGTAGGCAGGACCGAAAACCACATCGAATTCAAGCCCGAATACATCATTGATGGCACGTGCGTAATAGAGGCCAAGACGATGGAGCTGATCTCCCGTTACGTAGGCGCCAGCGTTCATGAAGAACGGTGATTTGCGGCCGCTCTTGAGCGTGAAATCTCCGAACTTTAAAACATCGCATTCGACCATGAACTCGATGAATTCCTGCTTATACTGGTCCATGACGATCCTTCCACCTATCGAGTAATCAAATGGTATAAGAAAAGGGCGCAACCATCGGCTGCGCCCCCTTGGTTTGCGTGGAGCCAGCGACAGGAATCGAACCCGCAACCCACTGATTACAAATCAGTTGCTCTACCGTTGAGCCACGCTGGCGGAAACGCATGTGAGATTGTACCATCAATCATCCTGTTGTAGCAGAATGACTATCGAGCGTCCAAATAAGTCCGTCTAAACGCCACTGCCATCCCAAGCAGGTATAAAACTTTCGAGCGCCGCAGGGCCTTCCTGCCAGAAGTAGTCATCCATGCCAAGAGAATCTGCAAAATCCAGCAGTCGTTCGTAATCTTCATCGGGTACGCGTGATGCCAATTCGGGATAGTTCTCGAGCTGCCAATCCGACATCACCGGTGTGTATTGATTCATGATCGAATAAAGGACATCGTTTCCATAGCGCTCGAACAAGGTGCTCAAGACATGCTTCGAGTCCTCCAATGCATGCGGGAGCATGAGGTGCCGTACGACGACACCTTTGAGCAGCCGAGGCTCCCCGTCAACTTCATCGTATCGAGGCGTTCCAACTGTATCGAGCATGGTATCAAGGGCAGAGAGTGCAACTTCAGCATAGTCCTCAGCATGCGAATAGCGCTTTGAGAGTTCCGACGAGATGTACTTGAAGTCATCGAGATACACATCGGCCGTATCTGCGAGCCATCTGATGATTTCAGCACGTTCGTAGCCTGATGTGTTCCAGACTACAGGCAATTCGAGCCCGCTATCACGTGCCGCAGATAGAGCTTCAACGATTGCACGCGAATAGTGCGTCGGCGTAACGCAATTTATGTTCAAAGCGCCTTGCCGTTGGAGCTCAAGGCAGACCTCCGCAAGCCTTTCGATGGAAACCGGACGCCCAGCTTCTCCATCGGAAATCACCCTGTTCTGGCAGAAGACGCAATGGAGCGGGCAATGCGTGAAGAAAATCGCCCCACTCCCCCTGCGTCCTGATAGAGGTGGCTCTTCCCACATGTGAAGCGCAGCACGCGCGAGAAGGATGCGGTCATCAGCTCCGCATGCTCCTCTTTGACCTGATGCACGTCGAGCACCACAGTTTCTCGGGCATAAATTGCAGGGGCTATTGCTCGGAGTAAACACCGAACCCACCAAAATCGAACTCTTCGTCGCTGCCGTCGAAGATGTTGAAGTCGCCGTATTCCTGCTCGAATTCCTCATGCAGGTCATGGTTGTGAATCGGTTCCTGGCCTTCAACGTACAGACCTTCGACGCGAGACCAATCAAGACCGAACTTCGAGCATACGCTCTCGTCGCGGAACAGAAGCGTCAAAGCAGCTGGAGACAGATCGGCACCACCAATCAGCGCAAGCATCTCAAGCATTCGAAGTGTCGATTCAAGGTGCGGCAGAACAGCGGATGCATCGTCGGCTACGGTCATTGCGGCAACCACATCGGCCATCATCAACTCAACGGTGTAGGTTCCCTCACAATGCATGTCCTCAATTGCCGGCAGAGTCGAAGAAATCACGTCTGATAGGGGCTCGATAATGGATGAGCTCTCGACAGAAAGAAGCTGATCGTTCGCCTCAAGTGCAGCTCTCACAAGCGCCTCAGCCTCGACAGCGGCCATGAATTGTGCTGAATACTGCATGGTGTGTGATGCTTTTGCAAGCTGCGCAGTTCCACTCGCTCCGCAACGCTTCACGATGCCCGCAAGGTGCTCGAGAATCTCGTGTGCACGGCCGAATGTATCATCATCGCAAGAGACGAAGCAGACGAAGTTTTCACGCATCGCAAAAGCATCGGCAAGCGTGGCATCCAAGATTGCAAGCGGAGCTTCAACAGGTTGGAAATCGTTGACGGTTGCTACAGCCGAAATCTCTCTTGAAACCGATAGCGTAGACGGAGACAAATCGATGAGCATCGTCCCCTTGCGCGCATTCTTTACGATGCCTTCTTCTTCGAAATATGCATCCTCAAGCGCAGATGCATGCGTGAAATACGTAATGACGACATCCGCCGAACGAACGTCATCAACCGCATTCAAGCTGGTAGCGCTAAGCTGCTTTGCCACATACGCTCCAACTGTCTCATGCCCGAGATACGCAAATGTAGTCATATGGTTGTACCCCAAATCCAGCTCGTTTACTGTTTTGACAAAGATACCCGTTCAAATAGCGGAGAGACTTGTTATTTCTGACGGACTTTACGCGCAATCCTGTCAGATACGGAAAGGTCTTCTCGACCGTCGTCGCCCATGAATGAGATCGCGATCATGTCGGCGCCGACATGGCTTCCGATAACTGGTCCGATCGACGTCTCGAGAAACAGTACCGTCTCATCAATTTTATAAAGCTCAGCTTTCAAGCGCTCAACGTCCTTCGGACAATCCGCGCTGCCGATTACGATCTTTCCTCCGGTACCCGCATCGACGGCATGCTTACGGTAGTACTCTGCAAGCTGCTTGATTCCCTTCTTGCGCCCACGGGCGACACCAGTCAGCGATAGCCTTCCGTCGAGGGTGATGTCAAGCATCGGTTTGACATCGAGCTTCGAGCCTGCAAAAGCAACTGAAGCGGGAATGCGTCCACCGCGCCTCAGGGCACCAAGGTCATCAACCATGAATTGCTCGTTGACATAGAAGCGCGCTTCTTCAGCCCATTCCACAAGCTCGCGAGCAGTGAGGCCCCGCGCACGTTGACGAATAGCCTCGAACACGAGAAGCCCTTCGGCGATAGACGCGAGCTTGGTATCAACCACGTAGAGCTCAGCATCTGGATGCTCCGCAATGAGCTGGTCCCTTATGAGCTGTGCCGTTCCGCAACTACCCGACAATCCACTCGTGAAGCTCAGATACACAGTCGGGATACCAGATTCAATTGCCGCAGTGAAGGTCTCGACAAACACGTTAATTGGTATCTGAGCTGTTGATGGTTCTGCACCTTTTCGAATTGACTCGAAGTAGTCATGCGCACTCATCGATGTGTACATATCGTCAAGGTGTTCGACACCGTCGATGAGGTAGGGAAACTGCATGACCGTGACACCTGGAACATCGACGACCGATGCAGGCAGATCACAGCAAGAGTCAATAATTATGTTGCACCTAATCTCGGACATACTGCACCTAATCTATTATGAGGAAAGCACGGGGATATGAGCTCCCGCAGAGAGCTTTCCGGGCAATGCCTCGTTACATTCGTACACGATTCCCATAGCCGGCCCTACGTGCAACCCGATGACAGGGCTGACCGGGACGACCGAAACTTCTCGGCCGCACAATGGTTCAATAACCTCACGAGCCCACGTACGCGCTTCTTCAGATGATCCTATGTAATGGACGATGACGTTCTTCAAACCATATTTCTCTATATCGGATTTGAATTTCTTGGTCATCGAGGATACCGCTTTGCGATGAGTTCTCACTTTGTCGAACGTCGTCGTTTCGCCATCCGTGACCGTTAGAATCGGGCAAATCCTCAAGATATGCCCGAAAAGAGCGGAAGCTTTTCCGATGCGCCCACCGGCTTTAAGGAACCTGAGCGATTCCGGCGTAAAGAGGAATCTCGATGAGGCGATTGCGTGCTTGACGCGATCGCAACACTCATCGAGCGAGCACCCAGCATCGCGCCCTTCTACAGCGGCGAGCACGGGAAATGCCTCGTCGAAGCTGTTCGACATAGCATCGATGATTCTGAAATTGAACTTCTTGTATCTCGACGCAACGCTTCGCGCAGCGTTGAGTGCGCAATTCATCGTGCCGGACATGCTCGAGCTCATGAAAACACCGATGACATCATCACCCTCTTCTGCAGCCTCCTCGAAAATGCGCTCAATGGAAGCCAGTGACGGTTGGCTCGATGTCGGGATGTCAGTAATCATCTCGTAAATATCTTCATAGAACGAATCAACGTCCATGGACGAATCCTCGTACTCCATGCCCTTCCAATGCAGATGCAGCGAGACGACATCGATATCGTGCTGATCGGCAACGTATTTGGGTATCGAAGCCGTAGAATCGGTCACTATCCTTATCACGGAAACCCCCTCGTGATTGCTTTCGACAATCATACCCCTAGGAAACCGAAAGTAGCCCGATTATTCAATGCCCCTTAATGTAGACACTAGTTCGCTACGACGATTGAACAAATCACGTTCAAGACCAACAGGATACGTATGCGGGTTCAACAAGCGCTTCTGCGTCTCGTCCAATGTTTCCAGTCCAGCCTTGGTGCGTGCCTGCGCTTTCATCGCATTACGGTTTTCGGGCTCGAGGACACATTTTCCGTTTCGTGCCAATGGTACGAGCAGCGTCTCGTAGCGCTTGCCTTGAAGCTTTTTGCGACGAAGGGAGTCGTAAGGATCAACGATGACTTCAGACTTGTTGACAGGCTTGTTCGTATCGAACACCATGTCGCCCGCAATGCGGCCCGTATCGTCATAATAGCGACGGATATCAAGGACGCCAGGAGTCGTGAGTTTCTGGATCGATTCGCTGATCTTGATATGGTCGATCCACTCACCCTCGCCATGAGGACGCGTGCAGGAAAGCTTGTAGACTCCACCAAGCGTCGGCTGGTCATACGCGCATGCAAGCTTGGTGCCAACGCCCCACGACATGGCTTCGACGCCCTCTTGGCGAATCGAACGTATCGTGTATTCATCAAGATCGTTCGAAAGCACGATGCCGCAATCAGTTAGACCAGCTTCATCGAGCATCCTCCGCGCCATCTTCGCGAGCCATGTAAGGTCGCCTGAATCGATTCGAATGCCGGATAGACGCTCGCCACGCGCCTTCATCTCGAGGCCGACCGTGATTGCATTCTTAACACCCTGCTCGACATCGTATGTGTCGACGAGCAACACGCAATTCTTCGGGAACGATTCCGCATACGCACGAAACGCGGTGAGCTCATCGGGGAACGACATGACCCAGGAATGCGCATGCGTTCCTGAAACGGGTATGTTGAACATACGACCAGCAAGAACGTTCGAGGTCGAAGCGCAGCCTCCGACCACAGCTGCTCGACTTGCCCAAGTTCCGCCTGCAGCACCTTGCGCACGACGCAAGCCGAACTCGGCAACAGGAGCGCCAGCAGACTGACAAACACGCGCCGCCTTTGAGGCGATGAGCGTTTCGAAGTTTACGCAATTGAGCAGCGGAGTCTCGATGAGCTGGCATTCCAAGATAGACCCGATAACGCGAACGAGCGGTTCGTTCGGGAATACGATAGTTCCTTCAGTAACGGCGTCGATGTCAACAGAAAGCTTGAAATCGGAAAGGTAGTTCAGGAACTTGTCGTGGAACAGCTTACCGCCGCCTGGAGCATCGAGCGTCGAGAGGTACGTGATGTCCTCATCAGAAAAGCTATATGTCTCAACGAGCTCGGCAAGTTGATCCATTCCGCATGCAACCGCATACCCACCCTTGAACGGATAGTTTCGGAAATACATATGGAAACATGCTTGGGTGTCCCCCATGCCGTGGTCGAAATACCCTTGCGCCATGGTGATCTGATACAGATCGGTCATAATCGCGTAATCGATATTCAAAACCCTACCTCGATTCAAATCGACTCGTTATTGGCAGTTATTCCGCTGGTGAAGCGTTCGAGCTCTTGTGTGAACGCCGACGCCTGCGATGGTTCGGGCGGTCTTTCGGCTGCTGCGCGCTTTGAGCATCAGCCGCATCTGGACGGTTCGCCCTTAATGCTGACGAGTTCCTTCCAACTTTCGACCCCTTGCCCTGTTGCTGCTTCTTCGGTCCGGAGTCTTTCCCATCCAGTTCCTGACGTGCCCGTTGCGTTTGCTGGCCTTGTTGCTTCGTAGCTGATTTGCCTCGGCCCCTTCTCCGCGATGAACGCGTAGAACGACGCTCGTTTTCCTCGTGTTTCGGCTCATCTTGCGCTGTCTCGGTAACCTGGCTTGTACCATCAGAGGAAACTGTCGTTGATCGACGCCTCCGAGGTTTCCTCGGAGTCGCTTTGGTTGTTTCCTCTTCGACTTCGGATTTCTTCTTAGAAGCTGAGCGTCTACGCGATTTTGACGGCTTCTGCGTATCTTGATCGTCCCGAATCCTCTTCACGCTTCCGGGCTCGGCAAGCTTGTCGTCGCCTGACAGCTCATTCGTGAACAGATTCAACGCGCTTTCAACACCCAGAACTGCCGGTTCGTGCGCTCGGGCCCATGCGTCTTCCCCGACTTCATTAGGACGAGCGCCTTCTTCTGGCTCGTCGAAATCTGCAAGGGGAACTTTTACAGGCTTTTCATCCTCAACGCGAATCGTGATGATTTCACGCGGGACGTTCATATCAATGACTTTTCCTTCACCGTCAGGCGTTTGGATTCGTGCGTTTTTCTTTGGGGCACGTCCATGGAAGTCCTTGTATGCTTCGTACTCATAACGAAGACAGCACATCAACCGACCGCAGAGACCAGAAATCTTCTGAGGGTTCAATGAGAGATCCTGCTCTTTCGCCATGCGAATAGAGACGGGGTCAAAACCTCCACCCAAGCGCCTGCAGCACAGCTCTTGACCGCAATGGCCTATTCCGCCGACAAGCCTCGCCTCATCACGTACGCCGATTTGCTTCATATCAACACGCACATGAAGCTCAGACGCAAGCTTCTTAACGAGATCGCGGAAATCGACACGTTCTTCAGCTTCGAAATAGAAGACAGCCTTGTCGCCGCCAAATAGGTACTCGACAGCAATAGGATGCATGTCAGGAATAGTCTCGGCAGCAATTTGCTTGAAGATCGGCAATGCCTGAACTCCCAAATCGAGGAGCTCTTCGTTGCGCGCGCAGTCATCATCAGTTGCCAACCGCTTGACGGGCTTCAGAGGCGATTTCAGCTTTTCCTCGTCGCCCGGTTCCATGTCGAAGAGCGAATTCGCAACCGTGCCGAACTCATCGCCTCGAGCCGTCATCACGACAACTCGGTCGTTTATATGCAAATCAAGATCCCCGGCATCGAACCAGAGTGTTCTTGGGTTGAAAGATAGCCTAACGGGGGCTATGCGTACCATACAGAGCCTCTCCAATCTCGAACAACAACGCGTCTAAGCACGTTTCAGGTGATACATTATATGAAATTGACATGTCGCATGCGTTAACCGCCTCAAGGGCGCGAGCGACATGCGCTTCGTCGGTCCTCGACGCCGTGGCTTCGATGACATCTCGAATATCGACGTTTATAACGAGTTCGGGAGCTTGCGCGCACACTGCCAAGACATCCCTCAAAAAGGAAGCCGTTATCGCAGTTATCTGTCGAAAAGATTCTAGGCTTCTCGCTGTGAGTTCGCGTTTGTTGCGCGCTTCGATCTGGCGTATTGCAGATTTGGCGAGGAAATCGGCATTCTCGGCCAATTCTGCTTCATGAGCAGCGCGCACGCTGTCCAAAGGAGCCTTCGCCGCAACGACCAGATCGCTCGCCGCTGAAACAAGATCCCAGGAGTCGCTTGTGTCAAGACGCGCAAGTGTATCGAGGACTTGGCGCCTGAACGAAAGACGCTCATTTGATTTCATGAACTCGATTCCACGTGTGATGGAGCCACCGCATGCCTCGATGGCGATACGCGCTTGCTCGAAAGACGCTCCCGTGCGTTGCGCGAGGATATCGGCCGCTTCCGTTGCAGGGATATGTCTGAACGGCACTACAGAACAGCGAGACACGATGGTCGGCAAGACGCTCTCGCGCGTCCGCCCGAGCAGAATGATCACGACATCGTCAGGCGGTTCTTCGAGTGTCTTGAGGAACGCATTTGCCGCAGACGTGCCGAGAAGGTCGACGCGATCGAGGATGTAAACCTTTCGGGTTGCTTGGATTGGCGCAAGAGATGTGTCTGAAACGATTTCCCTGATTTGCTCGACGAGATAACCCCCAGCGCCTTCAGGCGCGTAGTATCGGACGTCGGGATGTTTCCGACGTGCAATCTTCGAGCATTCATCGCATGCACCGCATCCATTGTCCTTGCATATAAGCGCGGAAGCGAGAGCGTAGGCAGCTTGCGTTTTGTTTGATCCAGCTGGGCCCGTGAACAAATACGCGTGCGTGACGCGGTCAGATGCAACCGAAGCGCGCAAGAACTCGCGCACTCTCGGTTGTCCGAAAATCTGTGAGAACACATCGGCCATGGTTTAACCGCGTCCCATCGTCTCTCTCTTCATGACAAGCAGCTCGAACAAAGCGTCTCCGCAAACCTTCTCATCGGCCATCCACTCGAACAAGTCGGACAATTCTGCGAATACCTTTCGCGCTGTTGCCGCTTTCGTATCGTCGGATACAACTACCCTGATACGCTCAGGATTCAGTTGCGCAAGTTCGATATAAGCCGCGTTGACGCGCTCGTGGAAATCGGTACCTGCCATTTCCAGCCGGTCAGCATGTTTATGGCGCGTGGCACGGTCGAGACCGAATTCGGCATCGCCACCCGTGAGCATGAGTATCGTGCGATCAGGTTCAAGCCCTCTGCAGGCAAAGGCGCTCGCCTGCTTCACGAATTCGATGTCGAGACCTCGCCCATATGCCTGGTAGGCAATCGTCGAATCGGTGAATCGATCGCACAGCACCGTCGCGCCGCGATCAAGCGCTGGCTCAATGACTTGATTGACCAATTGAGCACGTGCTGCTTCGTAAATCAGCAGCTCGCATTCGCTCGACATGACATAGTTACCAGGGTCGAGAACTGTCGCCCGCAACTGCTCACCGATGATGGTGCCACCGGGCTCACGCAAACAGACGACTTCTTCGCCATGCATCCTCAACGCATCTGCAACGAACTGGAGATGCGTCGACTTGCCGGCTCCGTCGCCACCTTCGAATGTTATGAACACGCCTCTGTTAGCGGTCATCGCTGTCTCGTTTCATAGATGTCGGAACCTTGAACATCAATCCCAACGAACACGGGAAAATCGACCACCTCGATGCGCCTGAGCGCCTCGGTGCCTAAATCATCATACGCCAGCACTTCTTCAGACGTGATGCACTTCGCAAGATAAGCAGCTGCTCCACCAACTGTCACGAAATAGACGGCGCCATTGCGGACGCACGCGTCCTTGACAGCCTGCGAACGCGTTCCCTTTCCCACAGTTGCTGCTATGCCTGCGTCGTGTAAACGCGGTGCTGCAAAGTCCATGCGC
>CACZIP010000056.1 GCA_902781245.1 uncultured Coriobacteriaceae bacterium
TTTCTCTTCGAAGACTAAGCCAATCGAAGAATACCGAAAGGTCCTTTCCTGTTCACATGTCTGGGGAGGTCCCTCACCCCAGTTAAAGTTACTCACACAACAATTCCACGGCCTTCTCGAGTTTGCCCACGATCTCGATGTGCTGAGGACACGCAGCTTCGCACGAGAAGCATTGAATGCACTCGGAAGCCTTGCCGCCGTTGGAGGTCTGGAAGCCGTACCAGTTCTTCCCGTTCGCATCGCCATACATTCCACGGCGGTTCAATGCCTCCATGACCGGCGCGATCTTGATGTCCTTGGGGCATGCCTTCATGCAGTACTGGCAATTCGTGCATGGGTTGTCGAGCATCTCGTCGAGCTTCGCACGCGCACGGTCGAGTACCGCCGCCTCGTCAGCATTCAGAGGCTCCCATGCCTTCCACGTTGCGATGTTCTGCTCCATCTGCTCGAGCGAGCTCATGCCAGACAGCATAGTAATCAGGCCCTCGGTGCCGAGCGCAAAGCGAATGGCCCATTCGACGTGCGTCCAATCTGGATGCCCTTCATGCAGGATCTCGGCCACGGCCTCGGGCGGGTTGGCCAACGTGCCTCCACGCACCGGTTCCATGATGATGACCGGCAGGCCATGCTTGCGCGCCACCTCGACGCATTTGCGTGACTGCGTGTTCGCGTTATCCCAGTCAGCCCAGTTGACCTGCAACTGGACGAACTCCATCTCGGGATGCGCCTTGATGACCTCTTCGAGTACAGCAGCCGAATCGTGATGTGAGAAGCCGATGTGCTTCACCCTGCCATCAGCCTTGAGCTGCTTGACGAAATCCCACATCTCGAGATCGTCGAATACCTTAGTGCGCGCACCGCCCGTGTTGTGAATGAGATAGAAATCGAAGTAGCCAGCACCTGTGTTCTCGATCGAAATGTCGAAATCCTTACGAGCGTCCTCGTAGCTCTTAGGGCCGATCCACGCGGCGTTCTTGGTGGCCAACTGGAACGACTCGCGCGGGTAGCGTTCGACAAGCGCCTGACGAATGGCGTTTTCCGATTCGCCATATGCGCGTGCGGTATCGAAATACGTGCCGCCTGCTTCGAGGAACGTATCGACCATCTGCTTGACCTGCTCGATATCGATGGTCTCGCCGTCTTCAAGACGAGGCAACCTCATAAGACCGAAACCGAGCTTCGGAATGGATTCTCCCAAATATGACATGCAACGCTCCCCTTCTCTCGAAACCGCACCGAGCGAAACGGCCTTCCCGGTTCTCGCTGGTTTTACCCGCTTTTCTATCCCAATTAAAGCATGTAAACCACACTTCAGGTCAAGAGCCACATTGTCAGGAGCTTAACGGTTCTGCATCGGCCCCCCAAAGCATGCGACAATGGTTGCACTATGAAACAACACGCTAGATCAGAGCGGGACGGCACCATGGGCATCGTGCTCATCATCATCGGAATCGCATGTGCCTTATACGGCATGACTGTCATGATGGTCGGCTCAGGCTCGAAGTTTTTCCTGTTCTGGTATGTGCTGGCTGCTGTCCTGGCCTTCATTGGTTGGGCGCTTGCTTCGGGCGCATGGTCCAACTTCCCCGTTGTGGCACGCCGCATAATTCAAGTGGGCGGCGGGCTGTTCTGCGCCTTCCTCATCGTCACGCAGGTCATGGTCGCAAAAGAGTTCAACGATCGAGGTGAGCCCGACCTCGATTATCTCATCGTGCTCGGCGCTCAGGTACGACCGTCGGGATTGAGCGTTGCGCTGAAAAGCAGACTCGATGCCGCATACGATTACCTGATCGAAAACGAGAACACGACGTGCATCGTATCAGGTGGCCAAGGCCCCAACGAACCCATGACAGAAGCGGATGCAATGGCGGGCTATTTGATTGAGCGTGGCCTCGATCCGAATCGGATCATCCGCGAGAATCAATCGACCAACACATCAGAAAACATCAGAAATAGCATGTCATTCATCAACCCCGCAAACGACCACGTTGCCATCGTCACGAACGACTACCATCTGTTCCGCGGTATGGCCATCGCCCGCAAACAGGGAATCGCGCACGTGAGCGGAATTGCTGCTGGGGCCACACCCTGGTACTTGCCCAACAACATGGCACGCGAATCATTTGGCCTTGCAAAGGATTTCGTATTCGGGAATCTATGAGCGCGCAAAATGGCACAGTGCTCCCAGGGAACGTTGTGCCATTTCTAGATAGCAGGAACCACCCGAAGCATTTAACCTGTCCCCATTGGCACGCAGACGAATCTACTTCACAGCGCTGAGCACACGCAATGCAGAAGGAACCACCGAGATGCTGTACGAATCTGCAATATGCGGTTCGCCGTCGATCTGACACGGTGGCCGCTTGTCGAACGACAGCTCAAGCGAAGAAGCCCGTTCGAAATGGATGCCCTTGAAGCCCACATGATGCGCGTTTTTCGCGCTCAGGAACTTGAACGTTGCAACTGGTATGCTCATGGGCGCCTCTGCATAGCAGATGTCGAGCACGCCATCGTCGACACGCGCTTCGGGGCAGATGCGGAAGCCTCCGCCATAGGTCACGCCATTTTGCACAGCAAACATGAGCATGCGTCCCTCGATGGTGCGCTCCCCATCTAGAACGGCTTTGAACTCGTATTCCTCGAGATGATGCAGGAGGATGTCCAGGCCGCTCATCATGTAGAGAATCGTGCCTTGCTGGCCAGTGCGCTCACGCCGCACAACCGTGTCGAGTGCGATGGCGGCATCCAAGCCGAATGACAGCGTTTCCGCATAGTACTCGCCATTGCAGCAACCAACGTCGACCAACTGCTCGCGCGCATCTAAGAACTGCACGACGGCATCGGGCACGCTTTCCGACATGCCCAGCGTGCGCGCGTAGTCGTTGCCTGACCCAACCGGCACCAAACCGAACGACGGTCGCTTGTCGAATGGTAGGCGCATGAGTCCGTTGACAACCTCGTGCACGATGCCGTCGCCACCGAGCGCAATGACGGTGTCGTAGCGCTCCGACGAAGCCTCGGCAGCCAACTCGACCGCGTGACCTGCAAAGTCCGTCATCGCGAGCGTTACCGCTTCATCCCCTACCCATTCGCACAAAAGATCGTGTGCAATTCGCGCCGCTTCGGCGCCATGTCCGCGTTGGGCTGCAGGATTTGCGATTAACAGCACGTTCCGATTCGAGGTCGCCATGTTTCGCTCCGATGCATGATTTGCGTTCAATAAGGACAGACCCTTTTTAACACAAAACGAGAACCAGTTGAACGACCGAGACCATCTGCGAGTTTATGTGATAAAAAGGGACTGTCTTTTTAACATGAAACGCAGGTGGACCACTTATCTGGGGAAGAGAGCCGCACGTCATGAGCTTACCCGAGTTCCTCGAACCGTTGCTTGCGCAGCAATACTCAGAAACTGACATCGAACACATCTTGGAAGGATACCGCGCTCAGCGAAACGTGACGTTGCGTGCCAACACCCTATCCTCCTCGAAAGAAGAAGTGGCAAGCGAACTTGATGGCGCAGGAATCGCGTGGAGCGGAGTCGATTGGTACGCCGATGCGTTTGTCATCGAGACTGCCCGCGAGCGGCAGATATGGGATTTGCCCATCTACGAGGAAGGCAAGGTGTATCTGCAAAGCCTCTCGTCCATGCTGCCGCCGATCGTCCTCGAAGCGCACGCGAACGAGGACGTACTCGACATGTGCGCTGCACCGGGCGGAAAGACTTCTCAGATTGCCGCTTTGACAGGCAACCGCGCTCATCTGACAGCATGCGAAATGCACGCACCACGCGCCGACAAGCTCGAACATAATCTGGCAAAACTCGGCGCTCGGAACGTTGTTGTCATGCGCACGGATGCACGTCGGATGGACGAATTCTTCCGCTTCGACCGCATCTTGGTCGACGCGCCCTGCTCAGGCTCGGGCACGCTGAAACTCGACAACCCGAATGGGCTCGCGCGGTTCACGCCGAAGCTTATCGAGAAATCGAAGAAATCGCAGCGTGCACTCCTGTCCAAAGCGCTCACGCTCATGAAGCCGGGCAGCACGCTCGTTTATTCGACATGCTCGATTCTCGAAGAGGAGAACGAGTCCATAGTGCGCGATTGCCTCTCGAAAGTGCGCCGTCAAGGCACGTTCGAGCTCAAGCCGCTGACATTTGCCGGTATCGAGACCATCCCAACGTTGCCGAGCACGCTCGACGAAGCGTTGACCGTATGCCCTACCGAGCTTTACGAGGGATTCTTCGTGGCGAGAATCGAACGCACCGCCTGATGATTTCGCGAAGCTTGCGTATTTATCGCCAAGTTCGGTCATAATCTGCAGCGATGTCATACGAGGACGACATAAGACGCGAAGAGGCGCGCAGGCGGCTCGAAGAACGCCGCAGGCGCAATGGCACAGCCGATGTCTCGCGCTCCACTCGCTCGCGCAATGCGCGCTCGAGCCGTACCCGCGATTCGAGCTCGGGACGCACGCGTGACACATATGCCGATCGTTCACGCGTTTCGCGCGGCTCTGCCAATTCGCGAACCACGCGACGCCAACGAGACCCCGAAACGAACAGTCGCAGATCCTCGTCGCCTGCTCGCACGCAAGCGACGCCGTCGCGAGCGGGAGGCGCTCTTTCGGTAATTGGGTCGGGTGCTTCAAGAGTTGGCGCGGTATTGTGGAACGCCTACCTGAACCTGGTCGAACGCTTCCGATGGAAAACGATCATCGCCACGGGCATCGTGTTCATCTTGCTCATAGTTCTCATCGTTTCTGGAATCAGGGGATGCATCTCATCAGCCGACAATGGCGAATCAAGCGGCAGTAGTGCCTCTCAAAGCGCTGCCGCAACATCCGCATCGGAATCTGCCGCTTCAGCTTCGACGTCATCTGGTTCCTCGGCATCGACATCTTCCACCTCAACGTCTTCTACGTCATCGAGAAGCTCAGCGGCGAGCAACGCTAAGAACCCCGTCGATGCAATTAGGTTGTCGGTGCCGGAGATAGATGAATCGGAAATAGACGAGGCTGCTCTCGTCAACATCCTCGATACCGAATACGCCAACCAGCTGATCACCCAAGCTGAATCGAACAACGACGCGCATTGGATCGCATCGCATCCCGACGAGTACCTCGAGGATGGCACCATCGTGCGCTACAAGATGCTGAGGCTTGCAGCAAAGGAGCCCGAGGCAATCCCGTTCGTGCGCGACTGGCCAACCAAGTATTGCGCTGACGAGCCTGATTACAACGAAGACCACACCGACGAGGCGTCGAACGGCGTGCCGCGCCTGTACCAATGGGATAAGCGCTGGGGCTACACCGAGTACAGCTCGACCACATTCGCGTTAACGGGATGTGCGCCCACGGCAATGGCCATGGTTTACCAAGCGCGCACGGGCGACACGAGCAAGAGTCCTTACGACATGGGCGTGTACGCCATGGAGAACGGATACGCCACCCAATTCGATGGAACCGATGGCTCGCTGTTCACGTACGGCGCCGCTGGATTGGGGCTCACCGGCACAATCATCGGCAACGATGGGGCGTCGTTGACGAGCGCCCTCGCGAATGGGCAGCTCGTCGTCGTAAACGTTGGCCCTGGCGATTTCACCGACAGCGGCCATTACTTCGTGGCAACAGGCTTGGCTCCCGATGGCAGCGTCATGATCAACGACCCGTTCTCGGCCGTCCGATCCGAGCAAACCTGGGACGCGAACACAATCGCCAGCCAGACAAAGGTCATGTACGCCATTGCATAGAGCGCGGACATGAAAAAACGCCCCAGATTGGGGCGTTAACTATCTTGGTGGGCCCAGCAGGACTCGAACCTGCAACCAAGGGATTATGAGTCCCCTGCTCCGCCATTGAGCTATAGGCCCTTTTGCAACGGCTATTCTAGCTCAAACGTAAAACGTTGCACCAGAATGCACCAGTTTGACATGAACCTCACCTAAAAGGCTGTCCCCTTTTGGTGAGCTTATCCGCGACGCACAAGATAGCATTTGTGAATCTTGGGCGTGCGGGCGAAATCCTCTGGAATCGTCTCGGGAGAGATATCCTCGATTTCGACACCGTATTTCTCGAGCTCGTCGACAAACGGCTTGAAGCTGCGCAAATTGCACGAGAAAACGGCTTCGCCTTCTTCGGAAAGCAAGCGCGACACACCGATCAAAAGCTCGACATGATCGCGTTGGACGTCCCACGTGCGCTTCCCCATCGCCTTCGAATTCGAGAACGTGGGCGGGTCGACGAATATCAAATCGTAGCGCTTGCCGCTGCGACGCGCATCGGTAATCCAGCGCATGACATCCGCGCGCTCGAAAACATGGTCGGCACCCTTGAAACCATTTGCCATCATGTTGCGTTTCGCCCAATCCAGATAGGTCTGCGACAGATCGACCGTCGTCGTCGAAGCCGCACCACCTCCCGCAGCGTACACCGAAGCTGTACCGGTATAGGCGAACAGATTCAAGAACCGTGCACCATCAGCTTTCCGCTCGATAAGCTTGCGCGTGGCACGATGGTCGAGGAACAACCCTGTATCAAGACGCCCTGCGAGGTCGACTTCGAATTGGTAGCCGTTCTCCTCGATAGTCGTCGAATAGGCGCGATGGCCCGCATTGCGGTACTGGCTGCCGCCCTTGTCGCGGATACGCGTCTTCGAGAACACATGATCGGGACGGACGCTGCACACGATCGGCGCGATGGCGAGCGCGTCGTTGAAACGATGACGAGCTTTCACGGGATCGACCGAAGCGGGTGGAGCGTATTCCGCGATGTGCAGATACGTGTTGCCCCGCGCGTCACCCGCCCCCGTGTACACGTCTATCGCAACCGCATAATCGGGAAGGTCCGAATCGTACACGCGATAGCAGGTCACACCCTCGCGGGCGGCCCACTTGCGGCGCTCCTTGAACACTTTGCGCAGTCGAGCAGCAAACTGCTCGGACGCTTGCTCGAATACTTCGACCTTATGCGGTGCGCCACCAGCTGAATCGGGAATCTCGATGACATTGCCCCCAGCCGGACGCACGTCGAACACCTCGATGGGCGTTTCGATTCGTCCCCGTCCGATCTTGACGCACTCGGACGGTTGGGAACCAAACCGCGCCGACACATCTTGCGCGTCGGCGACGACGAATCGCGAACCGTTCGCCGCAGCAGAACACGCAGCCACGAACGTCGATTCGTCAGCTTGAACGTATGCCGGCGAATCAGCGCGTGATTGCGCATCGAGATTGCCGGCGACAATGCATAGGGACTCTTTTCCTGCAAACTCGCTCGAAACGGGATTGCGCTTGGCAACGCGCGAAACGCGCTTCACCAAATCACGCATGTTCGACGCGTCCCCGAGCTCGATGCTCACAGCTTGGCGCAAACCTGCGCGGCGCACATGGTCACGTGCACGCGTGATCATCGGCGAAGACGTCGACGCCCCGGCGAATCGCACGTGGTCGAGGTCAGGAGGCGCCGACTGCGGAGCGTCAAGTGCAGCCGGCCCTGCCATCTTGGCAAGACCAGACTCGAACCGGTCGCGCGCTTCGGCAACCAGCTCGTCCCACATCGACCCATCGAAATGAGCCCACCCTGTGAAACCCCATTTTGCGCGATTAAGACCTGGCGCCAAATCGCAGGCAATCGATGCCGCTTCGACAAGCACTATACCGTCACGGCAGACTGGATCGACGAACGCCGCTCCAGATTTGGAAAGCTCTCCCCACTCGCCGATGGCGAGCATACCTGCCGCCAACGAACACGCCAGAGCGGCGTCTTCCTTGTCGTCAGGGGAAAGATACGTGCGGTGGTTGAGCGCTTCGCCGGAAAAATCAAGCGATATCGTCGCACGGCGGTCGCGGATGCGCACATCCACCGACGCACGCGGCGACAACGTGTCGACATCGGGACGTTCGAGGCGAACCGCACGCAGGCGATCTGCAATCGCATCCTTAACCTTGAGCGCCGTGAAACGCGTGTTCCGCAACTCGTCGTTGGTCCCGTGCGCACGAACCGCCATAGTCGCGTCGCCCGCGAGCACGTCCTCCCACGGAAGGTCGTACGCGCCCGCATACAGCAAATCGGCATCGCCAGCATTGACGCGGCCGATGACAAGCATGATGCGCGACGCAAGACGCGACCATAGGCAAGCGCGCAGAGCCTCTCGCTCCTCGCAGAAAAACGCGGCGCCCCCTCCGAGGGGACGCACGCGCTCGATTCCAAATGATTTCAACTCAGCAGCAAGCGGCTGCTCCAAGCCAGCGAGGCAACTCGCGAAAAACTCCAGCTCGGCCAACTAGTCCTCCAGATAATCCTTCAGCTTCGACGAGCGGGACGGATGGCGCAGCTTCGCAAGCGTCTTCGACTCGATTTGGCGGATGCGCTCGCGCGTGACGCCGAACTCGCGCCCGACTTCCTCAAGCGTGCGCGGATGACCGTCTTCGAGGCCGAAACGCAGGCTGATGACCTTGCGCTCGCGCTCTGCGAGACCGTCGAGCACCTTGGTGAGCTGCTCCTGCAGCATCGAGAAGCTGGCGGCATCGGGCGGCACCACGGCTGCATCGTCCTCGATGAAGTCGCCAAGCTGGGAATCCTCTTCCTCGCCAATGGGCGTTTCGAGCGACACCGGCTCCTGCGAGATCTTCTGAATCTCGCGGACGCGTTCGGCGGAAAGGCCCATCTGCTCGCCGATTTCCTCGGGGGTAGGTTCGCGACCGAGCTCTTGCAGCAGCTGGCGCTGGATGCGCACGAGCTTGTTGATGGTCTCGACCATGTGCACTGGAATGCGAATCGTACGAGCCTGGTCGGCGATGGCACGCGTGATGGCCTGGCGAATCCACCAAGTTGCGTACGTCGAGAACTTGTAGCCCTTCTTGTAGTCGAATTTCTCTACTGCGCGAATAAGGCCCAGGTTGCCTTCTTGGATGAGATCGAGGAACAGCATGCCACGGCCGACGTAGCGTTTGGCGATGGACACGACCAAACGCAGGTTGGCTTCGATGAGCTGCTGTTTCGCATCGAGACCAACTTGCTCGATACGGCTGAGACGACGCATTTCGCGACGGGGTAACTCGATGCCCTCGTCCTCTGCGCGCTCGATCTCCTCGGTAGCCGCAACACCGGCCTCGATCTTCATCGCGAGGTCGATCTCATGCATGGACATCACGACCGTGATCCCCTGCTCCCGGGACATCCGGTAAAGGATATCGAGCAGCTCCAGCTTGTGGCGGATGTCCAGATAGGAGGTCGGCTCATCGAGGAGGATGATCTCCGGCTCCTGGCAGATGGCGCGGGCCAGGAGGATCCGCTGGCGCTCGCCGTCGCT
>CACZIP010000057.1 GCA_902781245.1 uncultured Coriobacteriaceae bacterium
GAGGTCAGCTACGGCGGCACCTACACGACCACACGCAAGACGCGCATGGGCGTGCTGCCCTATGGTTACGCAGACGGCTTCCTGCGCTCGCTTTCGAACAAGGCTGTTGTCATGACATCTGAAGGCCCTGCACAGCAGTGCGGCCGCATCTGCATGGACATGTCGATGATCGACCTGACCGACAAGCCGGGCGTCGGCGTCGCGTCGGAAGTCGAGATCTTCGGCAAGCACAACTCCATCGAGGACATGGCAGCCGCGGGCGGCACCATCCCCTACGAGCTCGTGTGCGCCGTCAGCAAACGTGTGCCGCGCATGTATATCAAGAACGGCGAGGTCATCGAGAAAGAGCTGCTGCTGCGGCTGTAACACTGCGTGCCTAGCACGAAAGAACAAGGAACTAAAACATGGCTGGGAAAAGGAACACGGTTGTCAAGCGCATCCTCATAGCGCTCGCCGTGATAGTTGTGATGCTCGTCGCCGCAGCCGTTTGGTACGTGAATGATTATTCCCATGCCGACAATGTTGCACTAGCAGCTGTTGCCGACGAAGACGGCGCTGCCGATGGCGTCGAGGTGCGCACGCTCCCGAGCGGCGACATTGCGTTCGTGCCTGACAATCCTGTGGCCGGGCTCGTGTTCTATCCGGGTGGCAAAGTGCAGCCCGAAGCGTATGCACCGCTCATGCAGCAATGTGCTCAGCGCGGCATCTTGTGCGTATTGCTGAAGCCGACCTTTAATCTCGCGATTATCGACATGGATGCGGCGAATGGAGCCACGGCTCAGTTCCCGAACGTTTCAAAATGGATTATCGCGGGCCATTCCATGGGCGGCGTTGCGGCCGCTGATTATGCGTCACGCCATTCCGACGAATTCGATGCCATCGCGTTCCTTGCAGCGTATCCAGCGGTCGACCTGTCGGATTTCGACGGCAAGGTGCTCTCGATTGTTGGAAGCAACGACGGAGTGCTGAACCGCGACAAATACGAGCAGGCACATAAACTGTTGCCCAATTCTGCACGGGAACTCGTGATCGAAGGCGGCAATCACGCCTACTACGGCAACTACGGCGAGCAGGCCAATGACGGCCGGGCCGACATCACGCGCGAGGATCAACAAGCTCAGGCAACCGATGCGCTAGTCGACCTTGCGGCAGCGGCTTAAGATTAGCCGAGTGAGTCGGGGGCCTGGCCCCTAACTCACTAACTCGCTGGCCTTCGACTCACTAATTCACGCTCTTCCCGCGCAACGACTATCGAGCCGCGCGCCAGATTAATCGCTTTCCTTATCGCGCACGCCGAAGATGATGACCAGCGCCACCACCGCCAAAAGCACCGCCGTGCCGATGAAAGCCACATGATAACCGGCAAGCGTGGCCGCAGCAGCGTCGGAGCTGCTTGCAAACAGCGGGCCGAACGCAGTCAGGCTCACGATGGCCGCAGTACCGAACGAGGCACCGACTTGCATGAGCGTGCTCATGACCGCGTTGCCATGCTGGATGATCTCGTTGGGAAGCGAGTTGATGCCCCACGTGTTCGACGGCGTGGATACGCATTGCCAACCGATGGTCTCGACGAAGTAGATGCCCGCAACCGCGACGACCCACGTATCGGCGCCACACAAGCACAGGGCAACCGCCGCACCCTCGAGCAGCGCGGCACCCACGAGCACGATGACCCGCACGCCATGCCTGTCGAAAATGCGCCCCGCAACCACGCCTGTCACAGCACCCGCCAGCGCAGCTGGCGCCATAGCCAGACCCGTCATGGTGGGCGTATGACCGAGCGAATTCTGCAAGTACAACGGGAGCAAAACGTCGATTGCGATGAGCGCTCCTTCCAGCAGACAGCACACGATAATGGAGTTGCGGAAGCGACGCGTTTTGAGCGTCTCGACACGCAGCATGGGCACTTCAAGTGTCCCCTGCCTGCGCACGAACACGCCGAGCAGCACAATTCCCGCAACCATGAGCAGTGCCGAAATCCATGGCGTGTCAGATGACGTAACCGTCGACAGACCGTAGAGCAGTCCGAGCATGCCGAACGACGACAGCACGATCGACGGCACGTCGAAGCTCGTGCGCTCGAAGCCCTCGCGATTCCTTAGCAGCGCAAACGTGAGCACGATGACCACGACGCTGATCCCCGCTACGATGAAGAAGAGCGAGCGCCATCCGACCAGGTCAATGAGCGCACCTGACGCAGGCGGCCCAATAGCGGGCGCAAAGCTGATGACGACGCCAACAATGCCCATGACCATTCCGCGATTCTCGCGCGGAGCCATGAGCAGGATCAACGTCCACACCATGGGCATGGCAACGCCGGTGGCAGTCGCCTGCAGCACGCGCGCCAGCAGCAGCACCTCGAATGTCGGCGCAACCGCCGCAAGTGCAGACGCAGCCGTAAACAGCACGAACGCTCCACCAAACAGCTTGCGTACCGAAAACCGTCCGAGTAGAAATGCGTTCATGGGGATAATGACCGCTTCCACCATGGCATAGATGGACGTGAGCCACTGCACGGTGGTTTCGCTCACGCTCATCTCGCGCATGATGACAGGAAGCGCCGGCGCGAGCAGCGTGTAGTTGAGCACCACGAGCACGCACCCTGCGAGCAGCACCGCCATTTGGACTATGTCTTGTCTGGTCAATCCCATAAGCGTGAGATGATAGCACAGCTCAATCGAGCGCAGGCCGCCAGGTTGCTGTAGCCACTGCGACAACAACAAACCACCAAGTCGTTATTGGGACAGCACTGATCCTCGAACTGCTATTGAGACAGCATTAGTCCTCAATCGATTATTGGGACAATCCAATCCTCGGAGCCGTTATTGAGACAGCACCAATCCGCCGATGACCATCGCGATGCCGATCACGATGACAGCATTCATGGGCTCGCCAAGCAGAATAACCGCCCAGATTACGGTCATGGGCGCCTGCAAATAGATATAGGCGCTCGCCCGCGCAGGGCCGAGATGCTTCACGCTGTAACCCCAGGTGACAAAACAGCCAGCAGACGCAAGCAAACCCAAGAACGCCAGATTGCCCAGCACGAGCGGCTGCGTGAGCGCCTCAAAAGGAAATGCACCGCCAACCGCAAAACGCGTAATCAGCATGAAGAGCAGCCCCCATGCGAACGTGCGCTTCGTGACGGCGATGGTCTCGTATCCCATATTCGACAGCCGCTTCACAACAATCGAGTACACCGCCCATGTAAGCGCGCCCACGAGGCACAGCACCACGCCCGCCAGGCTCGCATGCGCAGGCCCTTCCTGCAGACTGATCAACGCGATGCCCGAGATGGCCAGCACGAAACCCGCCACGAACCGTACGCCGAAGCCTTTTTCCTTCAGCAAGATGAAGCCGAGCGCAGCCGTGAACAGCGGCGCAGTCGACACCGCAATCGACACGAACGATGCGTCGGCGAACATGAGCGCCGTGTTCTCAGCCAGGTAGTAACCGAACACGCCTGTCAATCCAGCAAGAACGAACAGCAGCTCGTGCTTGCGCTCTTTCAAACGCAGCATGTGCGGCCTGATGAGACAGAGCGCCAAAAACCCGAGCACGGTACGCGCAAGCAAGATGTCGAGCGGGGTCATGTACTCGAGCAGCACCTTCGTGCACACGAACGTGAGGCCCCACACGAACATGGTGGCCAACGCAGCGATATGCGGCAAAGCTCGATTAGTCATAGCTTCCGTCAATGAGCTGCTTGCTATTTATATCCCAGGAAAAGAGCGTCTTGCGCAACTGGTCCCGCGCAGCTATGTGCTCTTTCTCAGGTATGCGAAGCCTCTTCCCAATAGCACGTGCGACCTGACGCGCCAGTTTATCAAACTGATATGCGTTGTTCACCTGCAGACGCGTTGCTGTAATCACCCGCACGCCTTTGTACTGCAGCATATTGCGCCTAATCGCGTCGCGCTCTTGCTTCTCTTCTGCGGTGTGGTGCATGGTGCTGTCGTATTCGACTGCAACTCGCCGATGAGGCCAGTAGAAATCACAATCGAAATGATGCACGCCAATAGCAAGCTGCTCGGAATGCGTTAGCTCGATGCGCCTGTTCAACTCGGGCAGCTCGAAACCGTATCCACCGTAACGAGGCGGCATGCAAAAGAGCATGAGCAACGCCGTCTCTCTGGGCGAAGCCGAACCATCTGCAATGTAACGCAAGAAATGTGCGCTCTTAGCCCGGCTCCCAGGTACGAGCAGCCTTGCCGCATATGATTCGAGCTTTTTCGCATCGGTCAACGGAGGGCGCTTGGAAATTCCCGGACTTGAATCGTCTGAATCGATTGCAAACGGTGCAAATACCAAATTGCTGTCATACGGATCAATCGCGTATGAGGCGCACATCTCAAGTGCGAGTTTGACAACTTGAGGCTCGGTAAGCTTGGTGGCAAGCTGCATGAGGCAAAGCTCGGGTGATGCAACGTAAACATCATCATCGCCGAGTTTATAGAACGACCTATCAGGCAGAAGCTTACTTCGAACGTGCACTTTGGTACCTGGAACGATGCGTTGGCCTCCGTATTCGACGATTACATCAAGAGGATCTATGGCAAGGTCTGGGTGACTTGAACGAAACGAATCAACTTTGGCCTGAGTGGGAACCCCAGCGGCAAGCGATCTAACACGCGACTGTTTAAGCACCGAAAACGCTGTAGGCCCAGCCTTGCGCCAAATCAAAAACGCCGTCTCATATCCTAAAAACAGTCGATCTCTTTCCATATGTGCTGAAATCCCCTCCAAAAATCGAGCTTGCGCAAAAACCGGGGTCGGATTTGACAAAATGTAACAGATTTAACGTCAAATCGGCGTTTTCAACACTCGGAAGACACTTTTGGGACACCTTGAGGCCATAAGCAGTTTTGCCCACCAGGCCTTTTTCTGATGCGGCCGACCGCGACCGCCTCGATTTGTGGCAAATCTTGTTAAATCTGTTACATTTTGTCAAATCCGACCCCGATTTTTGCGCAAATGCCTTTTTGGACGAGCTTTCGTTTCGCCGGGTGTTACGCTGTGAGTTAAATTCAACTGTTTTCAGGCCATCCTGAAAGCCATTGGACGAAAGGATATCTCGTGACCATCGAACCCATCGACGCTTATCGCGAAACCAACCCGACGCTTCCAACCGTTGTCGTACTCGCAACAGGAGGCACGATTGCGGGAGCGGGTTCGATCGGCAAAGCAACGAACTATCGACCAGGTCAGCTCGACGTCAATGCGCTCGTCGGCATGGCGGAAGGCGCACACGACATCGCCAACGTGCGCGCAGTGCAGATTTGCAACGTCAACTCCGACGACATCACTGCAGAGCACTGGATTGCACTTGCACGTGCTATCGACGAGATGGCAGCCGAGCCCGACATCGACGGGTTCGTAATTACGCACGGAACCGACACGCTCGACGAGACAGCATACTTCTTGAACCTCGTCGTCAAGACCGACAAGCCTGTCGTGCTGACTGGCGCCATGCGACCCGCCACAGCCACTTCACCTGACGGCCCCATGAACCTGCTGCAATCGATTGCGCTGGCAGGCAGCCCGCAAGCATGCGGGCGCGGCGTCATGGTGGTGTTCTCGGACGGCATCTTCGGTGGGCGCGATGTGCGCAAGATTTCGACGTTCCAGACAGATGCGTTCTCGGCGAGCGATTTTGGATGCATGGGCTACATGATCGATGGCGAACCGCACTTTTACAACGCAAGCTCGAAAGCGCATACGACATCAACCGAATTCGAAGTTGAAAGCATTGATGAGCTGCCCAAGGTAGCGGTCGCTTATTTTGCCATAGACGCTGACCCTGCCCTGCTCGATTTCCTCGTTGACAGCGGCGCACGTGGCATTATCATCGCCGGCGCTGGTTCGGGTTGCTACAGCAAAACCTGGAACGATCGCATCGTGGCGCTTGAGGGCACAGGCGTACCCGTGGTGCGCGGCTCACGCATCGGCGCAGGCATGATCACGCACGACGACGCTTACCAGGGCAATGTTGTGAGAAGCAACGACCTGGCACCCCAGAAGGCTGCTGTGCTGTTGCGCTTGGCTTTGACGCGCACGAACGACCCTGCGGAAATCCAGGAGATGTTCGACCGGTACTAAACGAAGCCAATCAGTTAAGATTGCCATCCTTGTCGGGTTATCTTTAGTACTCTGTAGCGCTGGAGTATACTTCGTACGACCAGCAAAAAAGAACGGAGAGCAGATGAGCGTCCCAGAAGACGAGCCACAAAACGAAACGCCTGACGCGGAAGAGCAAACCGAGCCGCAAGCCACAGAAGCGTCCGACGAGAAAGCGCGCGAGGTGCGTCTGCCCAATATGTTCTGGGCGCTCGTGCCCATCTTGTGCATGGCTGCGCTCATGATCTACGTATTCGGCTGGGTGGCCGACTCCGACACGTACGACGCCGCCCACCTGCCGCTGCTCTGCTCGATCGTGGTGGCATGCATCGTGGGCATCGCTTACGGGCGCTCGTTCAAGTACATGCTCGAAGGCATCATCGAGCGGCTTCTCGTTTCGATGGAAGCGATTCTCATCCTGCTGCTCGTAGGCTTGCTCATCAGCTCGTTTATGATTAGCGGCACTATTCCTGCGCTCATCTACTACGGCCTTGCGCTGCTCACGCCGCAAACGTTCCTGCCCATTGGCTGCATCATCTGCGCCGTCGTCGGTTGGGCGTGCGGCTCGTCGTGGACGGCCACGGCCACCGTCGGCATCGCATTCATGACCATCGGTGCAGGCCTTGGCGTTAATCCCGCCCTCACGGCCGGCATGGTTATCTCGGGTGCCTATGTGGGTGACAAGTTCTCGCCGCTGTCCGACACGACGAACCTCGCAGCCGCCGTGGCAGGCACGGGGTTGTTCGACCACGTGCGCGCCATGCTCTCCACCACCGGGCCCGTGTTCCTCATCGCTCTCGTGGTTTACACGTTCATGGGCATCAACATCAGCGCGGCAGGCTATGATCCCACGGTTGCAGAGGGCATCCGCGAAGCGATTGCCAGCACGTTCAACGTCAATCCCTTGGTGCTGCTGCCCATCGTGGTGATCATCGCCGTGTGCATCTTGCAGATACCAGGACTTGTGGGCGTGGCGGTGAGCATCCTCGTGGGTGTGCTGTTCGCGCTGATCTTCCAGGTGCCTTACAACATGGCCGACCTGTTCAGCATCCTGCACTACGGCCCGCACATCATCACCGGCAACGAATTCCTCGACGCCGCGCTCGCAAAGGGTGGTTTGGATAACCAGCTGTGGACCATCAGCCTCGTGATCCTGGCGGTGTCGTTCGGCGGCGCACTTGAACGGTGCGGATCGGTCGAGCGGCTGTTCTCAGGGCTGAAGCACATGCTGCACAAGGTGGGCACGCTCACCGGGTGCACGCTTCTGACCTCGATCTTCTGCGATGCCGTTATGTGCGACCAGTTCCTGGGCATCGGAATCCCGGCACCGCTCTACGCCGACAAATACGACGAGATGGGCCTTGGGCGCAACATGCTTTCGCGCACGCTCGAGGACGCCGGCACCATGTGGTCACCGCTGTTCCCGTGGACGGCTTGCGGCGCCTACCAGATGAGCGTGCTGGGGCTGAACCCGTTCGTGTACTTCCCGTTCGCGTTCGTGAACCTGTTGAGCCCCATCTACGCGTTCATCACTGCGATGCTCGGCCGCAACATCTTCTGGGCCGATGGTGCCTACACCAACATTCTTGGGAAGACGAAGCCCGGCAAGCCCGCTGCCTGCCCCGACGATATACGCGAAGTTGCGCTGGCCAATCTCGAGGCCGCCCGCGCGGCGGGAAAGGCACCGATTCCGGAAGCGTAGACGGAACAACGACAACGCGGACTCTCCTGTCATCACCCCCATCAGACGGCTCGAATGTTGTACACTCGTAGCTGCTCGATCCACGACGCGCCAAGACAGGAAACCATGCAACTTTCTTTCGACGAACAGGACGTAACGCTCTTCGACGAGCAGGCCGACGCCGCTCGGCCACTCGCGGCGCGCATGCGTCCTGAGACGCTCGACGAGGTAGCCGGCCAGCAGCATCTGATCGGGCCAGGCAAGGTCCTGCGGCGCATCATCGAAGCCGACCAGGTGCAATCCATGATCTTCTGGGGGCCTCCTGGCGTGGGCAAGACGACGCTCGCGCGCGTCATCGCACACCAAACACAGGCGACGTTCATCGATTTCTCGGCTGTGACCAGCGGCATCAAAGAAATTCGCGAGGTCATGAAACGCGCCGACTCGATGAGTCGCGCCGGCGGGCGCACCATCGTGTTCATCGACGAGATCCACCGCTTCAACAAAGCGCAGCAAGACGCGTTCCTCCCCTTTGTCGAGAAGGGGGCCATCACGCTGATCGGCGCCACAACCGAGAACCCATCGTTCGAGGTCAACGGCGCTCTCCTTTCGCGCTGCAAGGTGTTCGTGCTGAAGGCACTGTCCGAAGACGAGATTGCGGGGCTGCTGCGCCGCGCGCTTGACGACCCGCGCGGGTTCGGCAACCAGGACGTGCGCATCGACGACGACCTGCTGGGCGCCATCGCGCGGTTCAGCAACGGCGATGCCCGCACGGCGCTCTCGACGCTCGAGATGGTCGTGCTGAACGGCGACGAAGAGCGCGGCGTCGTGACCGTCACGCCTGAGACCGTCGAGCAGTGCACATCACAAAAGAGCCTGCTCTACGACAAGATGGGCGAAGAGCACTACAACATCATCAGCGCGCTGCACAAGTCCATGCGCAACTCCGACCCCGACGCGGCGATCTATTGGCTCGCGCGCATGCTCGAAGCCGGCGAGGACCCGCTCTACATCGCGCGGCGCATCACACGCTTCGCCGCCGAAGACGTGGGGCTCGCAGACACGAATGCATTGAACGTGGCTGTGAACGCGTTCCACGCTTGCCACTTCATCGGCATGCCCGAATGCTCGGTGCACCTGACCGAGGCTGTGACCTATCTATCGCTCGCGCCGAAGTCGAACAGCATGGAGGTCGCGTACCTGCGCGCCAAGCAAGATGCGTTGACCACGATGGCAGAGCCCGTACCGATGGTCATCCGCAATGCGCCCACGCGTCTGATGAAGGATTTGGGCTACGGCGACGGTTACCAATACGCGCACGACGTCGAGGGCAAGGTCGCCGCCGACATGCAGTGCCTGCCCGATGCGCTTGCGGGAACCGAGTACTACACCCCCACTACCGAAGGTCGCGAGGGGCTGTTCAAGGAGCGTCTGGAACAGCTGCGCGAGCTGCGTCGCAACGCTGCAACTGAATGAGTCTCGAG
>CACZIP010000058.1 GCA_902781245.1 uncultured Coriobacteriaceae bacterium
ACGATGCGAATTTTTCGCCGAGCCCAACGTTTTCGAGTGCTTGAATGAGCTTTTCGTCTGAAACCTCCAACACTCCGAGCGTGAGGTTCTCGCGTAACGATCTGTTGAACAGGTAGGGCGTTTGACCGAGGAACCCGACTGTTCCGCCAACGCTGATGGTGCCGCTCGAAGGCGTCAGTGCACCGCGTGCTAGATCTGCGAACGTGCTCTTGCCGGACCCGCTCCGCCCAAGGATCGCGGTGGAACTTCCTGCCTCTATGGCGAGCGCGAGGTCGTCGAGAGTTGTTCCGCTTGCCCCTGGATACGTATAGCTGACATGGTAGAACATGAGCGCGCTCTGGTTCTGCGGCTTTGATCCCGATGCCGTTGAAGTTGAAGAGGCTTGGGATTCGTTGGATACATACTCGTCGAGTCGCACGATGGAGTCCTCGTGCACGGGAGCTTGCGATACAGCTGCAGGAAGCACCGAAAACGCCTCGATGAGCGGGAAGAACCCGAGTGCGAAGGCTGCTATGAAGCCCGCGGACATATTCATGCCAGTGCTTCCGAAACGTCCACTCGACCAGATGACGATCGCGCAAACGGCCAAGCCCAAGATGATGGTTCCAACGAGGGAGATCATGCGTTGCCGCATGCGGAGCTTGAGCTCGATTTCGCGCAGTGCGATGCTTGCTTTCATGTGGGCGTCTACAGCGTCGTCGCCGCGGCCGGCGAGCACCCAGTCCGAAGCACCCAAAACATCGTCGGTCAGCGAGGCGTACTCCTGCGCTCTGAGGGATTTGGCGTATGCGGTTTGCGCGCGCGTGGCAAGTAATGCGACATTGGGGAGCACTGCAACCACGAGCACGAACACGAGAATCATGAGCAACGCGAAGGGAACCGAGAACACGCCGAACACGATGGATGCCCCAACGGCGAGAAGGATTGCAACAGCTGTGGGGAAGACGACGCGCAGGTAAAGGTTTTGCAGATGGGCGACATCGTCGGACAACAGGCCAAGATACTCGCCAGCAGCACGCTTTCGCTCGGGGTCGCCAGCACGACTCTCAATGCCCCAGTAGAGCATGCGCCTCAAGTCAGATGTGATTTTAAGAACCCAATCATGGCTGATGAGGCGCTCGAGATGGCGTGCTGCAGGTCTGCCGAACCCGAACAGTTGGACACATGCAACTGGAATCATGATCATGAACAGCGTGATGCCGGGAATAGCAGTGGCGCTGATGAGATAGCCTGACGTGAACATCAGGAGCGCCGCGCAACCACTTGCTGCCAACCCGAGCGCTAGCGCGAAGACGACAGAGCGCCGGTACTTCACGAGGAAGGATTTGAACCAGGCAGGACGTTTCGCGCTCATCGTTCGCTCCTATCGTCAAGCTCGATGACACGATCCATGTCCTTCACCCAATGGAGTCGATGCGTTGCGAACACCACGAGTTTGCCCTCCATGAGCGGCAGCATGCGTTCTTTCAGTTCGAGTTCGGTTTCGATGTCCAGATGCGCGGTCGGCTCGTCGAAAACGAGCACACGCGCATTCTCGTCGAGTAGAACGCGGGCAAGGGCGACACGGTGCGCCTGTCCGCCCGAAAGGCCGCGCGCACCTTCGCCGATAAAGGTGTCCAGACCTTCGGGAAGTTCGTCGACGAGCTCATTGAGGCCGACGTCACGCACGGCTGATTCGATGCGCTCGCGCGTGGCGTCGGGTGTGTAGAAGCTTATGTTGTCAGCAAGCGTTCCCCTGAAGATGTAGGGGTTTTGCGGGATGATGCGCACCTGATGCTTCCAAGAGGAATCGGTGAGGTCGCATGGGGAGCCGTCGATAAGAATCGTGCCTGAATCAGGAGCGATGAAGCCGGCGACGAGGTTTGCAAGCGTGCTCTTGCCGGAACCGCTCTTGCCGATTACGCCGACTTTCTCAAAACCATTGAGGGCAAAGGAAAGCCCTGACACGCCCGATTCGTTCTCGTCGTAGCGGTGCGAGACGTTTTGGAATTCGAGAGTTGAATTGGCATTCCACGTCGTTGCTGGTTGTGCGGCTTCGCACGGTTCATCGGATTCTGCAGATTCGCCAATCATCGAAAGGATGGCTTCGAGTGCGTTCTTGCCGTCGAGCGATGCGTGGAAATCACTTGCAAAGGACCTGATCGGCGTGAAGTACTCCGGCGCGATCATAAGAGCTGTGAGACCGGTTGCAAGTGCGACGGAGCCGTCCATGAGCCTGAACGCAAGCATCATGGCGACGGCGGCAACTCCGAAGGTTGCGCACAGGTCCAACACGGCGCTCGAAAGCGTTGCGGTGGTCATGGTGCGCACGGTCGCAGCGCGTAGTTTCTCGCTGAATGCGTACGTGGATTTGCCTTCATGTTCGGAAGCCCCGAATGCTTTGATGACGTCGATGCCGCGGAGCGTGTCGAGGAAACGGTTCGATAGCCGAGTGTAGGTTCCGTATTGAGCTGCTGCACGTTGCCGCGCCTGCCGGCCGAGCAGGATCATGTAGAAGATGATCACGGGGAACATGACGGTCAGGATGATGCCGCTTGGCCAGTCGGTGACGAATTCTACAACGAGCAGGGGAATTGAGATAGCAGCCATCCCCACGATCTTTGGCGGGATGATTCGGATGTAGGTCTGCACTTCGTCGATGCCCTCGGTTGCCGTCGTTGCGACTATTGCCGAGCCTTCGCGGTCAGCGAGCATCGTGCGCGCGTCAAATGCGCGCTCGACCAACTTGCGATGCAGATCCGTGGCTCGATCGAGGGAGAACTTGTCGAGCATCGTCTCCTGGGCAAATCTCGCCAGCTGCATGATTGCGAAGCAGGCGAAGAATGCCGCAATGCCCTGAATTTGCTGATCAACGGCGGCGCCTTCCCATAAAGAGGCGATGACTGAGCTCAACGTAAGCGCTTGGCCGGCGATCGTCGCAGCTTGAAGCAATGCAAGGACAACCAGAGCCGCCATGATGGCGTGCATGCCCTCGAGCTTCATGAGGTTGCGGTCGAACATTGATCCTCGCTGACAAAACCAGGTACCAGTAGAACGTGAGGTTTGCTTTGAATTTCAATTGTACACAATATTTTTTATACTGCTGATAATTTGTGGCACGCTGCTCCCAGGGAAGGGTGTGCCACTTCTCAAAATGGCACACCCTTCCCTGGGAGCAGCGTGCCATTCAAAAGAAAGGCCCTCTTGCGAGGGCCTTTCCATTCGGTATGCGAATCGAGAACTAGAGTTCTTCTTCGAGCAGTTCCTCGGTCTTGGAACCGCGCGCAATCGAGCATCTTACGACGAAGCCCGACAGCGCGATGAGGGCGATGGCGTTGGGGAGAACCATCAGCTGGTTGCACATGTCCTGGAGCTCCCAGACGATGTCGTTCTGCAGCACGGTGCCCAGGAAGACGAAGAACGCCGCCGCAAGCGCGAAGATGAGCACGGGTATCTTGTCGTTGCGTTTCCTGAACAGGTATTGCAAGTTCAGTTTTGCGAACAGGTTCCACGAGAGAATCGTGGAGAATGCGAAGAACAGCAGACAGACGCACACGAAGACCGCACCGCCACCCTGGGTCATGAACGCGCCGAACGCGAGTTGGGCCATGTTGGTCTTGGAGATGCCGATGGCGCCGGCGAGCTTGGCCGGGTCTTTCATGTCGTCGTTGGTGAGGACGGCATCGCCGTCGGCGTTCACGAGGTCGCCAGAAGCGTCAACAGTGTAACCCTCGGCAATGGCGTCACCTTCGGCAGCGACGAATTCGGTTACGGTGCTGTACTGGCCGGCGTTGTTATATGCGGTTGCCAGCGGGCCGTCGCCAACATAGAGCACGCTGACGACGACGAGGGCGGTCATGGTGACGACGATGACCGTGTCGATGAACACGCCGATCATGGCGACGACGCCCTGATCATGCGGATCCTTAACGTCGGCGAGTGCGTGAGCGTGCGGGGTCGAACCCATGCCAGCCTCATTCGAGAACAGGCCGCGCTTGGCGCCCTGCGTGATGGCGGCCCAGATGCCGAAGAAGGCACCGCCCAGACCGGCGGCCGGGTTGAAAGCACATTGGAAAATGAGAGCGAAAGCAGCGGGAACGTTGCCAGCGTTCATGACGAGCACGACGATCGAACCGCAGATGTAGAGAACGGCCATGATGGGCACGAGTTTCTCGGTGACGGATGCGAGGCGGTGCAAGTTGCCGATGAAGATGAATCCTGCGAACACGGCGATGACGAGGCCGATCAGCCAGGTCGGAACGCCGAACGCATGGTTCATGGTCTCGCCGATGGAGTTGGACTGAACCATGGGGCCGATGATGCCGAGAGCGATGATCGCAGCAACCGCAAAGAACACGGCAAGGAACTTGCCGCCGCCGCCCTTGAAGGCAGTGGTGATGTAGTAAGCCGGACCGCCGTGGGTTTGACCTTCGTTGTCAATGACCTTCGTCTTCTGCGCGAGAACGGCCTCGGCGTAGTTCGTCGACATGCCGAGCAGAGCGATGATCCACATCCAGAAGATCGCGCCCGGGCCTCCGATGAGGATAGCGCCGCAAGCGCCGACGATGTTGCCGGTGCCGACCTGTGCGGCAACGGCGGTTGCAAGCGCTTGGAACGAGCTCATGGCACCGCCACGGTCGCCGCCCGACAGCGAGAGCTCGCCGAACATCTTCTTCCAGCCTTCACCGAAGCAGCGGAACTGCACGCACCGCGTGCGGATCGTGAAGAACAGGCCCGTGCCGATCAGCAAGATCAACAGGACATAGTTTGATAGATACGAGTTGATTGTCGAAACGACGTTTAAAACTGCGGCTTCCACCTTTTATCCCTTCTCCTCGTCCTTAGTTGCACTCTGGAGAAAGTCGAAAATGATCGCCGAAACCGCACGACACGCTTTTCGCCTCTGTCCTTTTGCCTGAGAGTTTCAGCAGGCCTTACCGGCTTGCCTTGCACCTTCGGCACTCATTTAAGAGTTCTCCAGAGCATCCTCTTCTGCCTGTCTCGCAATGCAACCCAGGCAGCATCGTTGGAATTGCGCTAGCGAAATTATCATGGTCTTATTCGATGTTTGCAACAAGTATTTTACCGAACGCCCCATGAAACAGGTCGGAAACACCAAATGAGTCGTTGGGACAGTCCCAACGACTCATTTGGTGGGGTATCATTGCACCAGTGAATCACCAATGGAAGGGGTTGCCATGTCCAACGACACCATGACGCTTGTCATCATCCGCCACGGCGAGAGCGAGTGGAACAAGAAGAACCTGTTTACCCGATGGGCCGACGTTGACTTGTCCGAAGCTGGCCGCATAGAGGCTGCTGAAGGCGGCCGTGCTCTTGCTGCCGAGGGCTTCGATTTCGACCTGTGCTACACGAGCTACCTCAAGCGTGCAATCCACACGCTCAACATCGTGCTCGACGAGATGGACCGCGCATGGCTGCCCGTCATCAAGAGCTGGCGCCTCAACGAGCGCCACTACGGTGCGCTGCAGGGTCTTAACAAGGCCGAGACGGCCGCCAAGTACGGTGAGGACCAGGTGAAGATCTGGCGCCGTAGCTTCGACACGCGTCCGCCCGCACTCGAGCCCGGCGATGAGCGCGATGCCCATGCGTGGCCGCAGTACCGCGACGTCGACCCCGATTGCGTTCCCATGCACGAGTGCCTCAAGGACAACATCGCGCGCACGTGGCCGTACTTCGAGTCCGAGATCCTGCCGCAGATGAAGGCGGGCAAGCGCATCCTCATCGCTGCTCACGGTAATTCGCTCCGCTCGCTCGTGAAGCAGTTCGACGGCCTGTCGGACGAGGAGATCATCGGCGTGAACATCCCGACGGCTGTTCCGCTTGTCTACAAGTTCGACGCTGACATGAACGTTCTCGAGAAACGCTACATCGGCGACCCTGCCGTCATCGAGGCCAAGATCAACAAAGTCGCAAACCAGGGCAAGGCCAAGTAGACGCGTTCCCAATAATTTGGTTCAAGCGGAAGGGCGGTATTGATTACCGCCCTTTTTTGTTGGATTCAAGAAGCATTACAACAAAAAACTGTAGCAAGAACAGCTATTCATTAACTTTTAACTTTAGCAGGGTATAGCAATCGCTATAATGGTAGAAATCCGCGCGGGGTTGCGCGGTAGCGGCGGGGCATGCCAAAAAGGCAGCAAAGACGAGCTTCCGCCGTACACACAGGGAAAAGGGAAGGATTTCATAATGAAGAATTTGACGAGAAGAGGCTTCATCGGAGTTGGCGCAGCTGCTGGTATGGCTGCTGTTCTGGCTGGTTGCTCCTCGGGAAGCGGCAGCGCTGCTTCCGCGTCTGCGAGCGCTTCCTCTGCATCCGCTAGCGCTTCGGCTTCCGCAAGTGCCGCGGCTTCTGCTGCAGCGGGCGGCGCCATGCGTTTCGTGACCGGCGGCGAGTCTGGCACGTACTATGCCCTCGGCACCATCATGGCTCAGAATGCCAAGGAGAAGGCCGGTCTCGACATCACGGCCGTTGCCAGCGGCGGTTCCCAGGCCAACGTGAACGAAATCGAAGATGGCACCGCTCAGCTCGGTTTCTGCCAGTCCGACGTCGAAGCCTATGCGTTCACTGGCACGAATCTGTTCGACGGCATGCCGGTTGAAGTCTTCTCGACTGTCGCAAACCTCTACGAAGAGCAGGTCCAGATTGTCACCTGTGACGAGAATATCAAGTCCGTTGCCGACCTCAAGGGCAAGAACGTATCGATCGGCGACGCAGGCTCCGGTGTGTACTTCAACGCCATCGACGTCCTCGGCGCTTATGGCATTACCGAGAACGACATCAAGCCGACGTATCAGAAGTTCGCCGACTCTGCCGAGTCCCTCAAGGACGGCAAGATCGACGCCGCGTTCATCGTCGCCGGTGCTCCCACCACGGCTATCACCGATCTGTCCACCTCGAAGCAGGCGTACCTCGTCGAGATCGATGCCGAGCATGCCGCCGACCTCATCAAGGCTTCTCCGTACTACAACGAGGCCACCATCAAGGCCGGTACGTACGCTGGTATCGACAATGATGTCCAGACGCTGTCCGTCGGCGCGGTAGTTCTCGCTGCCGATTCGTGCTCCGAGGACGACATCTATGCGTTCGTCGGCAGCATCTTTGACAACCTCGACGAGCTCAAGGCTGCCAATGCCAAGTTCGGCGAGTTCGACCTCGAGAAGGCTGCGTCCGTCACCGCTGTCCCGTATCATCCGGGTGCTGCGAAGTACTTCAAGGAGAAGGGCCTCGAAGTTAAGACGAAGTAATCGTCGTTAGTTTTGCATTTCGGTTTACTCCGAGGTCGCGATGGGGTCATCGACCCCATCGCGACTTCTCGGTAAAACGGGAGGTTTGTTTTGACTTGGTTCGATAAACGTAAAAAGGACAAGGACGCCGTCGTCGTCGACGTCGCCATGATGGAGGACGTCGAGAAGGCTGTTCGCTCTGTCGGCGATTTTGGGGGCGATACATATCTAAACGAGGCGCTCGATTCGTCGGACGCCGAGCGAGAGAAGGTCGTGGCGCTCTCTGCCGCTGTTGCAGCTGCAAACGATGCTGCCGATGCCCGCGATGCAGCCAAAGCAGCCGCCGTCAAGGCAGAGGAAGCTGCGAAGACGGCCGAGGCGGCAACAGCCGAAGCTGAGCTGATTGCCGAACAGGCTGATCCCGAAGCAGATGTCGATGAAATCATGCGCAAGTACGACCGCGAGTCGAACACGCGCATTTGGGAAGGTACGCCGAAGAAGATAATCAACATTCTCATGGCGCTCTTCTCCGTCTACTGTATCGGGATGACCCTGTTCAGCACCGAGTTGCCTGAAACCAAGCTTGCGCGCTTCCTTGCATGCGTCGTCATCATCGGGTATTTGATGTATCCCGTCCGAAAGGGCAAGGTCCGTGTGAACACGATGCCGTGGTACGACATCGTCATCATGGTCGTCGGAGCGGCCTGCTTCTTGTACTTCGCGTTCAACGCTCTCGAAATCATCAGGCTTTCGACGCGCATCCAGCCCATACATGTTGCTGTCGGCATAATAGGCACGCTTGTGTTAATGGAGCTGTGTCGAAGGTGCGTCGGCATTCCCATTCTGGTAGTTGTAACATGCCTGCTCATCTACGCATTGACGAACCAGTACGCTGTGTCGGGCGATATGTATCTCATGTTGCGTAATACGGTGTACAAGCTGTTCTACACGACGAGCGGCGTTATCGGAACACCCATCAACGTCTGTTACACCTACATCGTGCTCTTCATCATCTTCGGAGCATTCCTCGAGCGCACCGGCATCGCGGCGTTCTTCATCTCGCTTGCCAACAAACTTGCCGGCTGGTCTTCGGGTGGTCCTGCGAAGGTCGCCGTCATCTCGTCCGCCCTGTGCGGTATGGTGTCGGGCTCCTCGGTTGGCAATACGGTCACGACGGGTTCGGTCACCATCCCCATGATGAAGAAGACCGGCTACAAACCCGAGTTTGCAGGCGCCGTTGAAGCTGCGTCTTCGACGGGCGGCCAGATCATGCCGCCGATCATGGGCGCTGCTGCATTCCTGATGGCCGAGTACATGGGCATTCCTTACATCGAAGTTGCAACGAAAGCGATCATCCCGGCGTTCCTGTACTTCGCCGGCATCTTCATCACGGTTCATCTCGAGGCGAAGAAGCTCGGCCTGGAAGGCATTCCGCGCGATCAGCTCCCAAAGGGCTCGTACCTGCTGAAGAACTGCTACCTCATCCTCCCGCTCGTGCTGTTGGTTTGGCTCGTCGCGTCTGGCGCCCGCACCATGGCCTATTCGGCAGCTATCTCGATTTTCGGCGCCTTCGTCATCGGTTTCATCAATTTCTTCTTCACCGAAATGCGCGAACGCGAAGATGGTGAAACATTTGGCCAGGTGCTCCTCAGGGTCTGCAAGATTGCTCTTTCCATGGCCTACGAAGGTTTGCAAGCCGGCGCCAAGAGCTGCATTTCGGTAGCAGCAGCTTGCGCCATGGCTGGCCTCATCGCTGGTTGCATTACGGTCACGGGTCTGGCTTCGACGCTCGTATCCGCCATCGTCAGCGTTGCCGGCGACGCCGTCATCATAGGCCTTATCCTGACGATGCTGTGCTGCATCGTGCTGGGCATGGGCGTTCCCACGACTGCGAACTACTGCATCATGGCAGCGACAACGGCTCCCATCCTGATTCAGTTGGGATTCCCGGCCATTGCTGCCCATTTCTTCGTGTTCTACTTCGGCATCGTGGCTGACATCACACCGCCCGTTGCACTTGCGGCGTATGCGGGCTCGGCCATCGCCAAGTC
>CACZIP010000059.1 GCA_902781245.1 uncultured Coriobacteriaceae bacterium
TAGGCGAGGGATTTCGCCTGGTCTGCCTTGCTCGTGTTAAGGCCAGAGACGAACTTGGCGGCGCTGTCGATGCCGCCTGTTTCGAGGGCGGTGATTGCGCTCATCAGGTCCGACCATACGGAGTTGAACATGCGCGCCTGGCTGGGCGCCGCGGCCTGCGCGGGGTTCACGAGCCAGGTCTTGCCACCGTCGTTGACGAGCACGCCAGAATGCTCGAGCTCGCTGAAGTTGGCGCTGCGAGCATTGCGTAGCGTTTCTGCCGTACCGAAGTCTCCCTTGGTGAAGCCGAATTGTTCGTACCAGGTGATGCAGAAGCGCGTCTCGTTGTCGAACGACTCGCCGCTTTCGCCCATGAGGGCATCGAGTTGATCATTAATGATTCCCAATGCAGTGTGGACGCTCATCGGCGTGCCATCTGACTCAAGTACCTGCGAATACTTTGAGAAGGCCGACATACCAGGTCCTATAGATGCTTGTGCCATATCGACAGGTGCAATAGAGCCGTTTTGAAGGTCTTCGACACCTTTACGCAACGCCTTTCTCAATTCACGCTGAAATTCGGGGCGAGTCGCGATTGGCGCGTCCTTGCTCCTCTTCCTACATACAAGAACTATTGATGATCCAAGCGCATTTGACTCGCTTGCAATAGCGCGATTCGACATTTCGGTACGCATTGGCCAAGTGCCTGTTACCTGCAGCCCCGCATCCATTAGAGCTTGAAGCATTGTCTCCCAGCCAGACACCGATTGCTTGTATGCATAATAGATTGTGAGTGGATACTCGTCTGCAGCACACTCCACAAGTTTGGTGAACGTCTCACGCATTCCATTCTCAAAGAACGCCTTTGCCTCACTTTGGCCGCCATCAAAGCGGAACGGCATTGCAATGAGCTCTTCTGCTTTCGGTGTGAGCAAATAGGAGAAGGTATCCTTGTAGACACTTCGCAGGCTTCTTCTAAGCCAAACATAGAAGTAGTCGGACAAATCCGAATAATCGATATTGTCATAGTAAGGAGGGTCTGTAGAAATCAGCAGATTCGTTAATCCTTCAGTTTTCGTGGCGTCTCGCTGCACTGCATCGCATAATGGCCTTCCAGGCAGATACTCTATTGCCTGCACCACTTGTGCCTGCATGCTTGCGAAGGAGCCAGAGGATGATGAGAAGGGGTTGACTTCGGCCCAATCCCATGCCATGGGTATTGCCTGCCTTGCAAAAACATTCCGAAGCGTTTCTCTGGAGGAATCCATGGTGCATATGGAAGAGCAGCGGTCGGCTAGCTTATCAACCATGAACGCTAGGTATACGCTAATTGCCTGAGCATAAGCTTTAGGCCCACTGCCGGCTTCGGCTAATTGCTTATCGTCTGCTTGCCAACCAGCGTTTAGGGCATCGTTCTCTATTTGATCTCGAAGTTCAGATACGATATCCGAAAAAGCGCAAAGTGTCACAAGTTGTCGATTCGAATACAAGTCAACGAAATGGTCCATCCCGTAGACCACCGTGTTCGTGTGCCCAGGATAGTAAGCAAGTTTTGCCTGTTCAAACCCTGTGATAGGACGTTTTACGTCTGCGCTATCGCTAATTGCGGGCGTTCCGTCCATGTACCATCGACCGGCACCAAACGGGCTTTCAGCTACTACGGCCATAAGCTGCGTACCGAGCCCGACCTCCCTACTTTCGGCTCTAATGTAGTCGAGAGAAATAGGGGAATTGCAATGTAAACAATGCGCACCTTTTCGCCCTACGGTCCCGTCGAGTACATCTGAAAAGGCGGTCCACCCATTGCTTTCTGATCGCACTTGATACTCAATTGTCCCGTTGCCTATAACTGGTTCAATATATGCACGATGCCGCTTCTTCTTGGAAAGCCAGAACGAGCGCACGAGTGGCGTCTCGCAACGGCATGCTGGGTTGGGGCAAGTAACAGTACGCGCCCAAATGTAGGCTATGGGCGTGGCTGTGCGTTTGGTGCCGCCGGAACTCACCTCGACATCGGGATAGTTCTGACCAATGCGCTCCTTGGCCATCTCTCGCATCATGTTGGCGTAATAACGTACGTCCTCGGCCAATCCAGTTGCTCGCGCCCACTCGACTTGCTGGTTCATGCTGACGCCGGGATGCACGGGCTTCTGTCCGCAGAAACGTGCTGGGATATCGATCATCGCGCGGTTGAGCGTGACCGGTATGGGGTTGAGGTCGGCCGCATGGCTCACGAGACCCAAACGCTGCGCCTCCAGAGGCAGCGCGCCTCCACCCGCGAATGGGTCGAGGAACTCGGGCAGTTTGCCGTCGGGGGCGTATTTCACCATTTCGGCGTAAGCATCGGCATAGAGTCGCTCGTCGCTGATGTTGTCCCAGTCAGCCAACTTGCGAATCATGTCATGAAGCCGCTCGCGCTCGGCGTTCTGCTCCTCCTCCGTCGGGAACAGCTCCGGATGCTCGGACGGGTCATCGACCATACTCGCGAAGATGACGCAACGGACAGCGGCAAGGGGACGACGTGCCCACCATAGGTGTAGCGTGGAAGGATGCCCTTTGCGAATTGACTTCTCGCGAACCGCCTGCGCATTGATTTCGTCCAGCGGGATGGACGTCTCGATTAGCTTCTTCTTGTACATGTCCCGTCCTCGATGTCGTACGTGATAACTTCATCGGCGCGTTTTACCAGCTCCGCGATCTTCATCGGGTAGCAGTCGAGCGCCTGGTTGTAGTCGTCCTTGATGGAGCCATAGAGATAGGTGGTCTCGGTCGCGTCACCGTGTGGGCGCGTAATCGCCAGCACGAAACGCTCCCTGTTGCCGGCCGCCTTCAGCACTTCGTTGGCAGTGAGGGTCACGGTGTCGGCGTCCTCGCGCACGCCCTTGGACTCGATGAAGAGCAGGTCCTCCGTCCCGTCCTCGGGGTTCGTCACACGGGATTCCACGTCCCAGCCAACGTTGTCGCGACTTACGTCGTAGGGTACATGCCCCAGGTGCCGCTCGATTGCCATGACCGCGTTCATGCCGCGCAGTTCCGACGCCTTCTTCGCCTCGAGATCAATGACGTCTTGCTCGCCGGCATCAGCGCTGAAGAAGCTCTTCGGCAAAACGATGGCGCATCCCACAAGCTGAAGCGGTTTCGGGCGGATGCTCCTCTGGCTCGCAATCTCGGCAAGGCGCACGTCCTTGCGGCGCATGAGCACGTCGACGTCGCGCTTGCGGTTGCGGGCAACGATGGTTGAGTTCTCGTCGCCTTCCTGCACCTTCATTGCCCAGAGCTGCGCTTCCCGGCTCGCACGCACGATGGCGTGGTCGAGCCGCTTCTCCACGGCTGCGGCTATGCGGTCGAGTGCGGCATTGCGATCGGCTACGATCTGGGAGACGTCGGCGGTGACGAGCCTGCTCATGATCTCGGACTCCGCCATCGATTCCATTTCGTCCGCGCTGCCGAGGCAGTCCCAAAGCAGGTCTTCGTCCAAGGCCGCCTTCTCCTCGGCAGTTGGCACGCGATAGTCGATGTAGGGTGCCTGACGATAGATGGACGGGCCGCCTGCACCTTCGACCTCAACATAGTAGAGGCGGCGTTGCACGTCGCGGCCTTCGCCGTCGCAGATGGAAAGCGAGTACGCCATCATCAGCCGCGGCATTACCGTTCGGTTCGCATCGTCCACGAGTATGGCCCCCGCAGAAAGCGTGTCCGAGTGCTTTGCCAGCGTCTCCTCCACAGCCGCGTCAAGCAGCGGATGTCCGACGCATACCAGGTCGGTCCGCCCCGGGTCTTCGATTGATTCCTTGTCGAAGGCGAGCGAATCATAGCTTGCGGCAAGCGGCCGTCTCGCCCCGTTCGAGCTCTTCACAGCAAGCGCCAGCGGCACCTTGCGGATGCGCCACGTGCCATCGCCCCTCGATATGAGCCTTCCCCCGAGGTCGGCTATGGACCGCTGGAAAAAGCTCCTTATGTAGTGCGGCTGAAGCCTCATGGCGTTGGCGCGCTCGATGTCGGTGCGCACGCGCGTCACGTCGTCGAGGTTCAGCGTGTCGGTCGCCAGAACGTCGCGTGCCATGATCGCTTCGAGGTGCTTGCGGTCGAGCGCGGAGTCGATGACAGTGTCCAGATACGCCTGCCGTTCCGGCGTCTGGTCGGCGCGGACCGCCTCCAAGAGCAGGTCGGCGAGGCTCTTGTCGTCGTAGGTCACCTGGCCAAGGATGTCGAACACCTTGCCCTTGAGCGTCGCCTTCTCCTGGTCGAGCTTGTCGAAGAGCCGCTTCCAAACCTCGCCCTCGCGTGTCCCGTCAGCAACGAGGTTGTACATGAGGCAGGTGTGCCGCTGGCCGATGCGGTGGATGCGCCCGAATCGCTGCTCGATGCGGTTCGGGTTCCACGGCAGGTCGTAGTTAATCATAAGGTGCGCGACCTGCAGGTTGATGCCCTCTCCGGCGGCGTCGGTCGCGATGAGCACGTTGACGCTGCTGTCCTGTTTGAAGTCGGCCTCCACCTGACGCCTCTGGTCGCGGTTCATGCCGCCGCGGATGGTGCGGAGCCGCTGATGGCTTCCGAGGTAGTCAGTGAGCCTAGCCTCAAGGTATTCGAGCGTGTCCGTATACTCGGTGAAGATGATGAGCTTCTCTCTGTTGCCGTCAGGGCCGCGCATCGCATCGCTTTCAAGCAGGTCTACGAGCGACAGCCACTTGCGGTCCTCGCGAAGGTCGAGTACGTGTCTCGCTTCGGCCTCAAGCGCCTCAAGCTCCACAAGCTCGGCCTCAAGCTCCTCAAGGGTTTCTGCTGCCGTGGCGGTGTCGAGCACGATGAGCCCTTCCGGGGTGTCCTGCTCGTTCTCGCGGTCATCGGCGTCCCACTCGTCCCACGCCCAGCCTTCCTGGTCGGGAATCGCCGCGCCCTTCATCGTGTACGTTCCGCGTTCGCGCACCTCGGTGGCCCGCTCGTCAAGGCGCTTGTGGCGACGTGAGAGCGAGCGGAAGGCAGCGAGCGGAGAAGACGCCAGACGGCGTTGCAGCGAGGTCATGGCGAAGCCGACGGCATTTCGCTTGTCCTTGCTCACGATGCGTTCGGCCCGGTTGAATCCCTCGCGTACGTAGGCGGTCACGTTCTCGTAGAGCGCCTGCTCGGCTGGCGTGAGCGAGACCTGCACGGTCTGGGCCTCGCGAATCGGGAAGAGCGGCTTGCCCTCGAAGGTGAGCAGCTCCTCCTTCTGAAGGCGTCGCATCAGGTTGGTGAGGTCAACAGGCGTGCCGTCACGGGCTCCGCCCTCGAAGAGGTCCTTGTCCAGCAGCTTCATGAATTCCTGGAAATCGCCTTCCTTGCCGTTGTGTGGCGTTGCGGTGAGGAGCAGAAGGTTCCTCGTGCGTGCGGAAAGAAGCTCGCCGAGGTGATACCTGCGTGTGTAGTCGACCTTGCGTCCGTTCACGTGGGCGGCCATCTTGTGCGCCTCGTCCACGATGACGAGATCCCAGGACGACTCCATGAGCATCCCCTGCACACGCTCGTCACGCGCGAGCTTGTCGACGGAAGCCACAAGTAGCGGAATGTCGTTGAAGGGGTTGCCCGTCTTGGTCGAGTCGATGACGTCGTTGGTGAGCATGCGGAACTCAAGGCCAAACTTCGGTCCCAGCTCGTCTTCCACCCACTGTTGGACAAGCCCGCCCGGGCACACGATGAGGCAACGCTCCACCTCGCTGCGAATCATCAGCTCCTTGATGAGAAGCCCAGCCATGATGGTCTTGCCCGCGCCAGGGTCATCGGCAAGGAGAAAGCGAAGCGGCTGCCGAGGCATCATGTCCTCGTATACCGCCGTGATCTGATGCGGAAGCGGCTCGATGATGGAAGTGTGCATGGCGAGCCGTGTGTCGAACACGTATGAATACTTGATGCGAAGTGCCTCCGCCGCCAAGAGGAACCCGTTCGGGTCGCCATCGAACATGCGGCGGTCTCCACCTTCCCGAATCTGCAACTTGAGAAGGTCGTCAGGAAAAAGGATTACAGAATCGTAGGAGCCGTCGAGCTTTTGGAAAACGAGATTGGTGGCATCGCCCACTGGAGTGACGGCAACGACCTCAACATCTTGTCCAGGCAGTACGCCGGTCACGTGTACGCCAGGCTCGAGGTCTACAACCAACACCGCCATCTCCTTGCTCCTCGAAATGTATCCGTAATTTAAAAATTTTACTTGATTTCGGAGCATCCCTGTACAAAGTTATGGCAGGTAACGGCTAATCTTCGCCAAACAAAAGGGTCATTATCATTGAAAAGAACGACTTAGTTTACACATGGCGTTTCGCACTTGCTACGTCAGAAATCATTCTCAGCCACCCCTGACTGTTAGCCCGTACGCACGCTACCAAGAACAGGTTGTCACTAGCTCGGCTGCTCGCGCTTGACCCATCAACAACGCCGACGACAAGATAACCGTAGTTGCTTTTGCGCAAAAGACGCCGATCTCCAATCGCCAGCACCGCATCGTGTGTAGCAGCTATCCGAAAACAAGCTTGATGATGGCAACGATGCAGAAAACTCCTCGCATCTTCCTTTCCCATCCTCTAAGCTCCTCAACTCCAACGCTGGCACATCTTCATAGCATTCGATAGGATTAGAGAATCCAAAAAGACCCCAAGGAGCCCCACATGTCATTCGAAGACGCAACCTCAAAAACTCTCACGTTCCGCGAAGAGCGCGATTGGGCACAATTCCACAACCCTAAAGACCTCGCCATCTCGATTAGCCTCGAGGCAGCTGAACTGCTCGAATCCTTCCAATGGTCGGGCATCGACCTGACAGTCGAAGACAAGCAGGCGCACATGGCCGAAGAGCTTGCCGACATCACTATCTACTGCATCTACCTCGCTGACGCCATCGGCATCGACCTCGCAGATGCCGTAAACTCCAAGATCGACGAGAACGCGAAGAAGTACCCCGTCGACCAATCTTGGGGCAGCTCGAAGAAGTACACGGAGCTGGAATCATGATCATCTACAGCGGCAGCAAGAGCGACTTCATGAACGAAGTCGTGGAAGACACCATCGCCTACACCATCCGCGACAACATCCTCGCGAAGATGCACCGCACGACCGGCGATTCCGAATTCCGATCGTGGGTGAACTCGCTCGAGTACATGTACAAGGTCCTAAACGACGACGAGATTCCGACCAATTCAGGCATCGCAATCGAGTACAACCTGCCCAACACCGCCAAGCGCGTCGATTTCCTCATCTCGGGCTTCGACGAGTACGGCAACGCACACGTCATCATCATCGAGCTCAAACAATGGGAGAAACTCAACAAGGTCGACGGGCTCGACGGCCTGGTCGAAACGTTCACCGGCGGTGCCAACCGCCGCGTCGTGCACCCGTCGTACCAGGCGTGGAGCTACGCCCAGATGATCAGCGATTACAACGAGTACGCCCAAAACGCCGACGTCCAGCTGTGGCCTTGCGCCTACCTGCACAACTACATGCGTGTCGAGCACGACCCGCTGGACGACCCTATCTACGCCGATTACCTGGAGGATGCGCCCGCCTTCACGAAGGGCGATGTGAGGCACCTGCGCGCCTACATCAAACGCGTCGTGAAGACAGGCGACGACAACGAGATACTCTACGAAATCGACAACGGACGCATCAAGCCGTCGAAGAGCCTGCAGGACGCCATCGTGGGCATGCTCGAGAACAACCCCGAGTTCAACCTGATCGACGACCAGAAAGTGGTCTTCGAGCGGGTAATGGAGCTCTCGCGCCAATGTGAAAAGGACAGCAAGAAGCGGGTGCTGATTGCAAGCGGCGGACCCGGCACAGGCAAGACCGTGATTGCTGTGAACCTGCTAGCGCGCCTTACGCAGGAGGGTGTATTCGCGCAGTACTGCTCGAAAAACAGCGCCCCACGTGAGGTCTACAAGAGGAAGCTCAAAGGGCACAGAACCCGCAGCAGCGTCGACAATATGTTCAAGAGCTCCTGGGCCTATGTCGACACGCCCGAGAATGCGATTGGCGTAGTGATCGCCGACGAGGCGCATCGGCTCAACGAGAAATCCGGCCTGTACGGCAACCTGGGCACCAACCAAATTCACGAGATCATCCGTGCATCGAGATTCAGCACGTTTTTCATCGACGAAAGCCAGCGCGTCACCGTGAAGGACATCGGCAGCATCAACGAAATCAAGTACTGGGCTTCCGTGAACGGCGCCGAGGTCTACGAAGAGGAGCTGGCGTCGCAGTTCCGCTGCAACGGCTCTGACGGGTATCTGGCCTGGCTGGACGACGTGCTGGATATCAGGCAGACGGCCAACTACGACCTCGACGACATCAACTACGAGTTCGTGGTGCTCGACTCGCCACAAGAGATGCGCGACATGGTGGTCAAGCGCAACGAGCAGTGCGGCAACGCGCGCATTTTGGCCGGTTATTGTTGGAACTGGCTAAGAGCTGGACGAGCGGACACCAACGTGCACGACATCAAGATCGGTGATTTCGAGATCAGCTGGAATCTCGACGATGGTGAGGCGTTTGCGATTAGCCCGACTTCGATAAACGAGGCAGGTTGCATCCACACCACGCAGGGCCTCGAATTCGAGTACGTCGGCGTCATCATCGGCGACGACTTGCGCTACGAGGACGGGCATTTGGTGACCGACTACACGAAGCGTGCGCGGACCGACCAGTCGATTCGGGGACTGCGCCAGATGGAGGCCGAAGATCCCGAGGGCGCCCAGCGGTTGGCTGCGGAGATTATCAAGAACACCTACCGCACGCTCATGACGCGCGGCATGAGAGGCTGCTACGTATACGCCACCGATTCTGAGTTGCGGGATTATTTGCGTGGGCGGGCTGAGAGCGCGTGCAGTTATCACGTGGTAGGATTTTAGCTAGATGAGCGATCGGGATTGAGGGTGATACTCGCTTTTGCTTCTTTTAAGCCCGTGCTTTTCCATGAACATCCATAGAGGTTATAAAGGGGATTTACGCCACTAGCGCAGCAATCGCATCAAGCTGAGCAGCAATTTCGGAAAACTCTTGTCCAAGGTCAAGTGTTCGGCAGTGGAATGTATGGCCTATCTCTTCCCAGCTTTCGCAACGTTCTGACTCAGTTTCCGTTAGAGCGTACAGCAGCATGCCCTGAACGCTTAGCTCAGTCCCATACGAAGCATGAATAACGTAGCTCTGTATTTGATTCAGGTTTGAGGGACTCAGAATCTCTTTATCGTGGTGAGCCCCCAAAATGCACCCGTAGCACTTC
>CACZIP010000060.1 GCA_902781245.1 uncultured Coriobacteriaceae bacterium
TTGCGAGTACTACGGTTTTCATGCTGTTTCCTTTCATTGACACACCGGTACCAGGTACCGGTGCGTCAGACTTTACGCATCCTTCAGCACGCAGGTGAACGTGATCTTGCCTGCTTTCCATGAAGCCTTGATCGAGCCGTGGTAGCGCTCGCAGATGCTTTCCGCCACGGACAGGCCGATACCGTATCCTTGCTGGTTCTCGTGCGATTCGTCAGCCCGGTAGAAGCGGTCGAAGAAGCGGCGGTAGTCCACATCGGCGCCTTCGGCATAATCGTTTGTCACGGAAAGCGTGCATCCGCGGCCGATGCGCGCCGGCACGAGGTGCACGTCGATCGAGCCGCCCTCGTCGCAGTACTTGATGGCGTTATCGACGAGCAGGCACGTGAGCTGCTCGATCGACGCCTCGCTGCCACGCAGCTTCACGCCATCGGCAAGTGATGTTTCCAAGTTCTTGCCGTTCTGCTGCGCCATGCCCTTGAACGAGTCGACGGCCTTGCCCACGACTGCGGCCACATCCACATCGGACAGCTGCTGTTCGGCGCTCTCGCGTTCCTCGCCGCGCACAATGGTCATGAGGTCGCGCACAAGCCCCTCGAGGCGGTCGACCTGATTGAGCGTCGATTGCGTCCATTCGGTTTCGCCCGAAAGCATCTCCGTGAGCTCGGTGTTGGCGCGGATGACCGCAATGGGCGTCTTCAGCTCGTGGCTCGCGTTCGTCATGAACTTCTGCTGCCTGTTGGCGTTCTCGATTTCAGACTTGATGGCTCTCTTCGAAAACGCGAACACCGCGATGAACGCCACAACCAGCGCAAGCACGGTCAGGATGAGCGTGTTCGTGGTCACCTTGTTAACGTTCTCCAACTGGAACGAGCAATCGAGGAAGACCACCATCGAGCCGTTCTCAGTCGGCCCTTCCTTGTACATGTAGTTCTCGTACTGGCTGAGCCCCACAATTCTGTCAGGATCGGCAGCGACCTCAGAGATTGCGATTGCCTCCTCCTTGCCGATGAGGTTCACGTGCGACAGGTCGATGTCGGTCACATTGCCTTTGGTGTCAAAACTCACCGTGAAGAAGCGCAAGCCGTAGCTCGCCTCTTCCTGGAAGCCTTCACCATGGTAGTTCTCCCGCGTGGGCACGTTGCCACCTGCATCGAGGATGGCGTCGATGGTGTTGTTGGCCTGGGACCGTACGATAATGACGTTGGAAGCGAACGTCGTAGCCCCCATGAAAAGAATGGCCACGAAAAAGCTCGCCGTCGCGATGGCAATGAACGTCCGGCGCATCTTTGCGATTGCCTGGGGCGTCATGCTTGACCACGCTCCTCGAGCGTGTAACCAGCTTCAGATTCGACGACCGTGATGTGCGCTCCGATGGCCTCGAGCTTGCTGTGCAGGTACCGCACGTAAAGGGAAACAGTCGCCTGGTCCGCTTCATCGTCATCGGTCCACACGCGTCCGAGCAAGAAATCCGCTGATAGGGCGCGGTTGCGGTTCAAGATGAACGTGCGCAGCAACTCGAACTCGACATGCGAGAGGCGCACGCTCGTGTGCGCCTTGAGCTCGTACGTCTCGGCGTTCAGCTCGACGTCGCCGAACGTGAGATTGCCCGTGCCGTAGTCGGTGTTGCGCCGTGCAAGCGAATGCACGCGCGCAACGAGCTCCTTCATAGCGAACGGCTTGGGAAGGTAGTCGTCAGCACCGGCCATGAGCCCGTCGACGCGGTCATCGACCTCTGCCTTCGCCGTGAGTAGAATGACCGGCGTCACGTCGCCGGTGGCGCGCATCTCGCGCAACACGTCGATGCCGCTCTTCCCCGGCATCATGATGTCGAGAATGACCAGGTCGAACACTTGACTTGCCAGCGCCTCGGAAGCTTGGATCCCGTCATAGCATGTCGTTACCTCGAGCCCCTCGTGCTCCAGCACTACGCTGACCGCCCGGCTCAGGTCGACCGTGTCTTCAGCATACAGAATCTTCAATGCCATGTTGTTTCCTCCAAATGGGTCGGTGTCCTGAAAGTGAGTCGACGCCCTGGCCCCTGACTCATTGTGCACAATGAGTCGGTGCCCTGGCCCCTGACTCGCTCTGGGCTCACGCTCACTGCTCTTCCAAAATCAAATCGCGCAACGCTTGCATCGATACGTCAGTCGACGCCAACTCATCTGCGCAACGTTTCAGCTCGGCTACGATGAGGCGTTCGTTGGCCGGCGCCTTCTTCTTGTACTTCATGTGGTGCTCGAGCGCCGCCCACGTGTCCATCGAGATCGTGCGCAGCTGCACTTCGACGAAGAAGCCACCATCAGCATCGCATCCCACGGGCTCGCGCCCATCGACCGTTCGCAAAATCATGTGATAGCTGCGATAGCCGTTCTCCTTGGCGTTCTTGATGTAGTCCTTCTCCATTACCACCTCGAACCCGGGAAGTTCTGCGAGAAAGTCGCGCACCAGGTAAACATCGCTGCGGAACGCGCAAACCACGCGGAAGCCGATGGCGTCTTGAATCTCGACAAGCGCTGAGTGGGTCGTCTCGGGAAGGCCCTGCCTGCGGCATTTCTCGCGCATGGAGTCCTCGGCCTTGATGCGCGAAAGGCAGTGCTCGATGGGATCGAACTCCATGCCCGCGCTCATGGTGCGGCGCAGTTCGTCAAGCGAGGCAGCAACATCGCTGCGCAGCTGCTCCATCAGTGCAAGGTTCTCGCCGTAAATCGTCTCATCGCTCACGTCCGTGACACCACCCTGACTATTTCGTCAACATTACCAGGCAATCGTAGCATAGCAACACCAAACCAGTGGAAGCTGCCCCATTTGATTCGATTCTGTTACAGCAACCCCATCCATTGCCAATACGGCACGCTCACGACGAGGGCCAGCATGCAGATGAGCGTGTAGACGACGCAATATTTCGCCAGGTCGGCATGATGCGCCATCTGGCCGTCGACCGAGTAGAAGGCCGCCAGGTACGTTGCGGATTGGTAGAGGACAAACCAAGGCGTGATCACGGCATACATCGCGAAACCAACAACCCAGGGATTGAAGCCCACGCTTGCGCAGAGCGGCACGAGGAAGACCATCACGATGTTGAGGTAGGCCATCTCCGAGACGATGAGGAAACGCACCGCCAAGGTGATGACCGCTGCGCCCAACACGAATAGATAGGGATTGCCAGCAAGCGCCTCGAATGCGGGGCCGGCGACCTGCACGGCCCAGTCCTGGATTCCCACTTCCCCAAACACATTGGGAAGGCCCATGGCGATGCCGACGAACACGAGCGGCTCCCATGCGATGTCCTTGCGCAAGCCGTCTTTCCCCAAGATTCCGCACGCGATGACGAGCACGAACGCCGCAAGGGCGACGATGTGCGCCGGGATGTGGTGCAACGGCTCGGCTACCCACAGAGCGACCGTCACCAAGATAATCGCGCACATCTGCTTCTCGTGACGCGACATCGACCCGAGGGCGTCGCTTTTCTGAGCGGGAGCCTGCGCGGCGTTCGCGGCGCCCTCCCCTTTCGGGCGGTACAGCAACACGATGGAGACGTACGTCAGCACAGTGACTACGATGAACCACGGCAGCGCCGCCAAAAGCCAATGCACCATGTCGAACTGCGCTTGCACATCGGAGGGCAACAGCCCGAGCAAGCAGTACCCGATGACCGAAGCGCTGAGAACCGCCGGGGCAACACTGCGAACGCCGCAGAACATGGCAAGGAACAGGCCTTGCATAGGCTTGCTGAACCGCTCGTAGCCGAGCTCGTCGCCAATGCCCATCGCTAGCGGGGTTAGCATCGAGACCTTGGCCGCCATGCTTGGGACGAGCGGGCCGACGATGGTGCCAGCAACCATAAGACTGGCCGCCTGTGCGCCAAACGTATTGGGGAACGTGCGAACGACGGCAAGCGCGATGCGCCTGAGCAGGCCCGACCCCTTCATTCCAGCGCCAAGGCCGAACGCCGCCAACAACAGCCACCACGTAGCGGATGTGAACGCTGAAAGGGCGACCGAAGACTCAACACCGCCGATGACGGCAAACAGCACGACCATGACAATAGCAGTCGCATATGTCGGCAATACGCTTCCAACCCACCACACAACGGCAAGGATGAGGATGGCCAGGCACCTTATGCCCTGATCGGTGAGTCCGACATCGGTGGGACATGCGAGCGCGAACGCAACGCCCAGCACGACGCCGAGCACCGCACATCCGATGCGCTTCATGTCCAATGTGTCATTACGAGATGTCATGGGCGCAATTGTATACCTCTGTACATCGCACCGCCGCGAAGTCCAGACAGCTTAACAGCAACGAATCATTGAATGGGAAAGTGGCACACTGCTCCCAGGGAACTCTGTGCCATTGAAAAGTGGCACAGAGTTCCCTGGGCGCAGTGTGCCACTTCAACAACGTTACGAAACCACGTTGATTGGCTGGTCGCCTTCGGCAACGCACGCGATGTTTCTCCAGATGGTCGTCCACGCCCGGCGGAACATGCCCTCGGTCACGCCGCCAATGTGGGGCGAGAGCACGAGGCGGTCGGCCGCATCGCCTTCGAGCTGTGCGAGCGGATGGTCGAGTTGGACGGGTTCGGGCGAAAGCGTGTCGAGCCCTGCCCCGCTGATAATGCCTTCCTCGAGTGCACGGGCGAGTGCAACTTGGTCGACAATCTCACCGCGCGCGGTGTTGATCAGGATTGCATCGGACTTCATCGATGCCAGGAATTCGGCATCGACCATGTTCTCGGTCTCGGGCGTGACAGGCACATGGATGCTCACGATGTCGCATGTGCGCGCCAGCTCGTCGAGCGGCAGGTAGTGCACATCAAGCTCTGCTTCGAAATCGGCTGGACGGCGGCGATGGTTCCAATAAGCGACATCGCACCCGAACGCATGCAGGCGCACAGCCGTCTGCTGCGCGATGGCGCCCATGCCCACAAGGCCGACCTTGCAGTCGCCCAGCTCGCGGATGCCCTCGACCATCAGGCGTTCCTTCACCTTGATTTGACGGCCGGTGCGCACGGCGGTATCGCCCTCGCGCAGGTGGCGCAAGCATGCCAGCATGAGCAGCACCGCCTGCTCGGCAACGGCGCCCGCATTCGCACCGGCGTTGTTGCACACGACGATGCCGCGCTCGCGCGCCGCCGCAACATCGATGGCGTTATAGGCAACGCCTTCGGAATGCACGAGCTTCAAGCTGGGAAACGCATCCATGAGACGTGCGCTCACGGGGCTGATGGCGTCGGCCACGATGAAGTCGGCATCGCCCGTCATGGCGATGATCTCTTCGTCCGTCGTGCCGCGCGGCGCCACGACCGTTTCGACTTGCGAGACGATGTCGAGATCGGGCAAATACTTGTTGAAGCGCTTCTCATCACCGATGACGAGCAGTTTCATGGTGTTCTCCTGTCCGGTCGCAAAGCTTGTTTCCACTTTAACGCTTCGAGGGAGGATTTTGTGTCAAGAGAGCCGTCCCCCAGACGCAATCCGCGCCAAATCAGCTAGAGCGCGCACGGTTGCCTCCACGCAAGCGGGGTCGGGATTGCGACGCACCTCGAGCTCGATGGGAATCTGATCGTTCGTGAACGGAATCGCCTCGCCAGGCGGAACGTGACCTTTGGCGTCAATCGGCACCCGGAACGGCGACGATATCTCGATCTGCAGAGCTGCCACACCGCATTCGCACGCTATGGCATGCGCTACCGTGTTTGCACCTCGAGCACCATGGCGCCCATTTAAGCCCACGGTCTTGCCCCGACGCCCCAGATGCTCGCTCAATTGCTCGCGCAAGAATCGGCAAGCGAACTCGTCAACACCCGGCATGGCTTTTACGGTGAGCCCGTCAGCCGAGCCGACCTCAATCGCATCGGGCGCAGCGGCGGGCACACCATGCAAGTCGAGTACGGCAACGGCGCCGAGTTCATGCACCATTTCTGCAAGCGTCTGCTTGTAGGCGCAACACTCGAACGGATCCCAATTGGGATCGCAAGCATCGTAACGGCTCGCGACGATTGCGCTCGCCCCGGACAATTCGGCCACGACGAGCGCCATGGCACCCGTGAAGTCGTCGGAAGGCTTCACGCGCCCTTCGCGCAACTGAGACACTGCATGAGGCGCAGACACTATGACGGGCAGTTCGCCCTCGACCACGCTAAACGGCAGCGCATCGGGCAATCCTCGGTAGTCGTTGACCGAGAACCGTCCAAGCTCGATTTCCGCCATATGCTCGATGAGGTTTTGCATGCTTTCACGTTCTTATGGGACAAAAACCTTTGCCTCGCCGCCCTCTTCCCGTTCCGCTAACCGAGCGTCACGTCGAGAACCATCATGAGCACGAACCCTATCGCAAACGCAATCGTGCCAACATTGCTGTGGACGCCTTCGGACATCTCGGGGATGAGTTCTTCCACAACCACGTAAACCATCGCACCCGCCGCAAACGCGAGCAGATAGGGCATCACAGGTATGACAGCGCTCGCCGCAAGTATCGTGATTAACCCGGCGACAGGCTCGACTGCGCCGGTCAACACACCGCACCAGAACGTGCGTCCCTTCGGCATGCCTTCAGCGAGCAGGGGCGTCGAAACGATGGCTCCTTCGGGGAAATTCTGAATGGCGATACCGATTGCCAGCGCAAGTGCCCCTGCTTGAGTCACACCGCCACCAGCAAGCCAGTCGGCAAACACGACGCCGACCGCCATGCCTTCGGGAATGTTGTGAATCGTCACAGCCAGCACGAGCTTCGTCGTGCGCTTGAGACCGGTCTTGGGGCCCTCGTCTTCCAAGTTGAAGTGCGTGTGCGGCGTAACCACGTCGATGACGAGCAGGAATCCCATGCCAGCGAGGAACCCTACGACGGCAGGTACGAACGAAAGCGTGCCCATCCCCATATCGGCAGCTTCCTCAAGGGCAGGCTGAAGCAAGCCCCAGAACGATGCGGCGACCATCACGCCGGCTGCGAACCCCACGAGCGTCTTCGAAAGCCGTGGAGGTATGTCGCGGCGCAGGAAGAACACGAGCGATGCGCCGAGCGCCGTACCCAAGAAGGGAATCAAGAGCCCTTGCGCAACTGCCACGTAATCCATATTCGCATCGTCCTTCCGCGTCTACCGATTGGTCGGCGCCTCTATCGTACGTCCCTATGGTAAACCAAAGCGAGGGCGCTGCGCTTGCAGGCGATCCGCAGCAGAAAAGCTAACCGATCATGGCTGCGGAGACCAGCACAGCTCAATTGCCATAATGAGAAAACAACTTGTTGAGACGCTTTCGAAAAAACTCAAGAAAGTCGCTTGACTTAAACCATAGTTTAAGTTGCAGAATCCTCTCCAATGACATCAACAAGGTAAAGACATCGGAAAGGAATCGCATCATGGCAGACATCAAACTCCCCAAAATCGCACTGGGCGCATGGGCCTGGGGCAACTCAGGCGGGGCCGACATGCCCCGGCAAGTCTCCGACTGGCTTGCGGAAAACGCTTAGCAAGGGGATCCGCACGCGAAAGGAAAGAAGGCAGCAAAGGTTGCACTGGACATCGCGATGGCATTGGCGTTCGTGGCAATCATGACGACTGCGCTCGTGCAGGAGGCTCCCCACGAATGGTTGGGCGTGACGTTGTTCGTGCTCATGGCAATTCACATCGTGCTCAATAGAAAATGGCTGGCTTCAATATTTCGAGGCCGCCACAGTGCGTTGCGCATCGTGCAAATCGTTGTGATCGTTGGGCTTGCTGGGTGCATAATCGGGCAATTCGCGAGCAGCCTCGTGCTCTCGAAGCACGCGTTCGGTTTCCTGCCGGCATTCCCAGGGGCGGGATGGGCGCGAAGCATCCACATGCTCTGCTCATATTGGGCGTTCGTGCTCGCTTTCGCCCATGCGGGACTGCACGCGAGAGCGCCGAAGAACATGGCGCCATGGCAGAAATGGGCGGTCCGCATCATCATCGCGGCCGTGGCATGTTTCGGGGCGTTCTCGTTCGCACAACTCGGCTTGTGGCAATACCTCACGGGTCAGGTCCAGTTTGCTTTCGCCGACTACAGCGTCCCCCTCGCGCTCGCATTCGCCCGCTACGCGAGCGTCGCGGTGCTGGTGGCGGGTGTTTTCCATTACGTTCGACGGGGAATTGCATCTATCGGAAAGACAAGATCGCGCGACTAGCCGTTGCGTTTGCGCCGAAGCGAATGGCGCGGGAAAGGTGAAGGATGGAAAAGCTGTACACGATAGGTGACGCGGCCGCAGAGCTGGGCATGCCAGCTTCGACAATCCGCTTCTACGAGAAGAACGGACTGATTCCCAACCAGCAGCGTTCGAGCGACGGGCGGCGCCTGTTCGATGAGGACGACCTCGAGTGGATGCGCTTCGTCGAGCGGCTGAAGGTGTCGGGGATGCCCATCAAGGAAATCCGCGAGTACATCCAGCTGTACATTGAGGGCGATTCGACCATCGAGGAACGTCGCCGCATCGTCTATGAGCGGCGGGCTGCGATCGATGCACAGCTCGAAGAGCTCAAGCTCGCGCGCGACTTCATCGACTACAAGTGCTGGTACTACGACGTGGCGCGCGAGTCGGGCACGTGCGACACACCCAAGAACATGCCCTTCGACGAGCTGCCCGAGCGGATACAGCGCATCAAGGCGAAATGCAGGATCAACAGGTATTAGCAATTAGCCCAAAGGAACCCAAAGAAGGGTATCCCGTTTGGTCCAAGGAAAGAAAGGACACTGAGATGGCAAAGACATTGGTAGCGTACTTCAGCGCAAGCGGCACGACGGCGAAGGTTGCGAAGGACCTGGCGGCGGCAACGGATGCCGACCTGTTCGAGATCGCACCCGAGCAACCCTACACGCGCGCCGACCTGAACTGGCAGGACAAGAAAAGCCGCACCACGATCGAGATGAACGACGAGGCATGCCGCCCCGCCATCGCGGGAACGGTCGCCAACATGGACGCCTATGACGTGGTGTTCGTGGGCTTCCCCGTATGGTGGTACGTCGAGCCGCGCATCATCGACACGTTCCTCGAGGGCTACGACTTCGCGGGCAAGACCATCGTGCCGTTCGCCACGAGCGGCGGCAGCGGCTTGGGCCAGGCCCCCAAGCGCATGCAGAAGTTGGCACGGGGCTCCAAGGTGGTTTCGGGCGGTTTGTTGAACGGACGTCCCTCGCAGGCCGAGCTTGCAGCATGGGCCGAGAAGGCACTGGAGGCTTAAGCATTATGGAATACGTAAAGCTCG
>CACZIP010000061.1 GCA_902781245.1 uncultured Coriobacteriaceae bacterium
CATCGTCGCGTCAGTGAAAGCCGGCTCTCTTCTTTGCCTGGCGCTGATCTCCGGAGGGGCGTGAAGGCCTCCAATCCCGATAAACTTAACTCGCACTTCACTCGCTTCCCTGCGCTGCGCTTGCCCTATTATGTTTTGAAACGGCGTCGTTCAACGTATAAACGCTTAACTAAATTAGTATATTGAAATTGGCTTTATATCACAATGCTCGCTCATAGTGCAGAATTGACCAAGCGCTTTAGCCATGTGTAACCCACGTGTTCAATTGGACAATTTGGCACATGCGCCATTTTCATACGTGCCATGTTCTTACGTGCGTGCTCTTGCTTCGACCACTTAAAGGAAAACGAAAACCGAATCATGGGCACTAACGCGAATCATCCAATAGAATGAAAACGTTTACAAACCACGACACCAAATTTCGAACATGCCACTATGCTTGCTGAGCCCTATAGACATACGTCAATTGCATCTTGCGTCTTGCGCCCTGCCGCTTTTCAACAGCAATGCTCGAGGATTGAACGATGAGCACAACACGAAGCGCCCCTCCCGCATCGAGTGACGCAGTGCGCAAATCGATGCAGGGCAACAAACGCCGTGACACCAAGCCTGAGATGATTGTGCGCAAGATGCTGCGCGAACTGGGGTTCCCCGGATATCGGCTCGATTGGAAGAAGGCGCATGGGCACCCCGACATCGCCTACCCCGGACGCAAGATCGCCATTTACGTCATGGGCTGTTTCTGGCATCGACATGAGGGATGCAAGTACGCGAGCACGCCGAAGACGCATGCTGATTATTGGGAAGCGAAGTTTGCCCGCAATGTCGAGCGTGATGCGGAGGTTCGAGCGGCTATGAAGGCAGACGGCTGGCAAGTTGTCGAGATTTGGGAATGCGAGCTCAAGAAGGACCGCATCGACGAAACCCGCGAACGGCTGCGCTCTGAGATAGAGTACGCATTCATCGAGATGTAGAAACGAGAAAAGGAAGAGCCCCAATCGGGGCTCTTCCTCAACATGCTGTCGCTCTCGCTCTTACGCGTCGGCGTAGAGGTCCTTGAGCTTGACGAGGTGGTTGTAGCGCTCGATAGCCGCAGCCTCGTTCTTGGCGAAGAGTTCCTTCGCACGATCGGGGAACTCACGGGTCAGGCGGTTGTAACGCGCCTCGTTCATCAGGAACTCCTGGTAACCGCCCTTCGGCTCCTTGGAGTCAAGCGTTAACTTCTTGCCCGGCTCGGCAGCGGGGTTGTAGCGGTAGAGGTTCCAGTAACCGCAGTCGACGGCCTTCTTCATCTCGGCCTGAGCATTGACCATGCCGCCCTTGATGGCATGCATCTCGCAGGGGCTGTAGCCGATGATCAGCGACGGGCCCGGATACGCCTCAGCCTCGGTGATGGCCTTGATGGTCTGGTTCGGGTTGGCACCCATGGCGACCTGAGCAACGTAGACGTAGCCGTAGGCCATGGCAATCTCGGCGAGCGACTTCTTCTTGATCTCCTTGCCGGCAGCCGCGAACTGAGCAACCTGGCCGATGTTGGAGGCCTTCGAAGCCTGGCCACCGGTGTTGGAGTAGACCTCGGTGTCGAACACGAAGACATTGACATCCTCGCCGCTGGCGAGCACGTGGTCGAGTCCGCCGTAACCGATGTCGTAAGCCCAACCGTCACCACCGAAGATCCAAACGGACTTCTTGGTGAGGTAGTCCTTGTTCGCAAGCACTGCAGCGCACAGCTCGTTGTCGGCGTGCTTCTCAAGCTCGGCGATGAACGCCTCGGCAGCCGTCTTGCTGGCCTCGGCATCCTTGCGACCCTCAATCCAGTCGACTGCAGCGGCGGTCAGCTCGTCGCTGATACCGGCAGCAACAACCTCGAGCGCGTCGGTGAGCACCTTGCCGCGAACGGCCTCGTGACCCAGCAACAGACCCAGACCGTGTTCGGCGTTGTCCTCGAACAGCGAGTTGTTCCATGCAGGGCCATGGCCATCCTTGTTGACGGTATAGGGTGACGTGGCAGCAGGGTTGCCCCAAATCGACGAGCAACCAGTTGCATTGGAAACATACATGCGGTCGCCGAAGAGCTGCGTGACCAGACGCGCGTACGACGTCTCGGCGCAACCGGCGCAGGAGCCGGAGAACTCGAGCAGCGGCTGGTAGAACTGGCTGTCCTTGACCGTCGGGCCGGCGAGCTCGGGCTTGGCGGCAACCTTCTCGACGCAGTAGTCGAAGACGGGCTGCTGATCGAGCTGGCCCTCGGCGGGAACCATCGTGAGTGCGCTCTTGGCGCACTGGCCGATGCACACACCGCAGCCCATGCAGTCGAGCGGCGAGATGGCCATCGTGTACTTGAGACCCTTCGCCTTGCCCTTGCCCTCGATGAGCTTGGTAGCCTCGGGAGCGGCAGCAGCTTCTTCCTCGATCAGAGCGAACGGGCGGATCGTCGCATGCGGGCACACGAACGCGCACTGGTTGCACTGGATGCACTCGTCGGCGTTCCACTCGGGAACGAGCACGGCCACGCCGCGCTTCTCGAATGCGGAGGCGCCCAGCTCGAACTGACCGTCGACGTAGTCGACAAACGCGGAGACGGGCAGACGGTCGCCATCCATGCGGCCGACAGGCTCCATGACGTTCGCAACCTGCTTGACGAGCTGCTCGCGACCTTCGAGTGCACTTTCAGCCTGCTCATCAACAGCGTCAGCCCACGATGCGGGCACCTCGACCTTGGTAAACGCCGTGGCGCCGGCGTCGATGGCCTTGTGGTTGGCGTCGACGATGTCCTGGCCCTTCTTCATGTAGGACTTCGTGGCAGCATCCTTCATGTAGCCGATGGCCTCTTCCTGCGGCAGCACGCCGGACAGCGTGAAGAACGCAGACTGCAGGATCGTGTTGGTGCGCTTGCCCATGCCGACCTGAACAGCCAAGTCGATGGCGTTGATGAGGTAGAGCTGAATGTCATTAGCCGCGATGTAGCGCTTGGCCTCGGCGTTCATGTGATGCTCGAGCTCTTCGAGCGACCACTGGCAGTTGATCATGAACGTGCCACCGGGCTTGACGTCCTGCACCATGCGGAAGCCCTTGGTGACATAGGACGGGTTGTGGCATGCGACGAAGTCGGCCTTGTTGACGTAGTACGGCGCGCGGATGGGGCTGTCGCCGAAACGCAGGTGGCTGATGGTGACGCCACCGGTCTTCTTCGAGTCGTACTGGAAGTAGGCCTGGACGTACTTGTCGGTATGGTCTCCAATGATCTTGATCGAGTTCTTGTTCGCGCCGACCGTGCCGTCGCCGCCAAGACCCCAGAACTTGCACTCGATGGTGCCTTCGGCCGCCGTGTTCGGGCAGTTCGGATCTTCGGGAAGCGACAGGTTGGTGACGTCGTCGACGATGCCGACGGTGAACTCGCGCTTGGGAGCATCCTTCTTGAGCTCCTCGTAGATGGCGAAGGCGCTGGCCGGAGGCGTGTCCTTGGAACCAAGGCCGTAACGGCCGCCGACGACGGTGAGGTCGCCGATCTTGCCTTCCTTCACGAGCGCGTTCACGACATCGAGTAACAGCGGCTCGCCCTCGGAGCCCGGCTCCTTCGTGCGGTCCATGACGGCGATCTTCTTGCAAGTTGCCGGCAGGGCCTCGACGAACTTCGACGAAACGAACGGACGGTACAGGCGAACCTTCACGAGGCCGACCTTCTCGCCGTTGGCGTTCAGGTAGTCGATGACCTCTTCGATGACGTCGCAGAACGAGCCCATCGCCACGATGACGCGGTCGGCGTCGGGCGCGCCGTAGTAGTTGAACAGCTTGTAGTCGGTGCCGAGCTTGGCGTTGACGGCATCCATGTACTCCTCGACGACGGCGGGCAGCGCATCGTAGTGGGAGTTGCAAGCCTCACGGTGCTGGAAGAAGATGTCGCCGTTCTCATGGCTACCGCGCATGGCCGGGTGATTCGGATTGAGCGCGTGCTCACGGAACGCCTTCACGGCGTCCATGTCGCAAAGCTCAGCCAGATCATCGTAATCCCACACGGCGATTTTCTGAATCTCGTGCGAGGTGCGGAAGCCGTCAAAGAAGTTCAGGAACGGCACTTTGCCCTTGATGGCCGCGAGGTGCGCGACGGCCGAGAGGTCCATGACCTCCTGGACGTTGCCCTCAGCGAGCATGGCGAAACCGGTCTGGCGGCATGCCATGACGTCGGAGTGATCGCCGAAAATGTTGAGCGCATGCGAAGCGACCGTGCGGGCCGACACATGGAAGACGCTCGGCAGCTGCTCGGCTGCAATCTTGTACATGTTGGGAATCATGAGCAGCAAACCCTGGCTGGCTGTGTAGGTGCTGGTGAGGGCACCTGCACCAAGCGAGCCGTGAACGGCGCCCGCGGCGCCTGCCTCAGATTCCATCTCGACAACCTTGACGGTCGTGCCGAAGATGTTCTTCTTGCCTTGAGCTGCCCATTGGTCGACGTAATCGGCCATCGGGGATGACGGGGTAATCGGGTAGATGCCCGCCACCTCGGTAAACGCGTACGAAACGTACGCTGCGGCATTGTTGCCGTCCATGGATTTGAATTCACGCGCCATGAAATCGTCTCCTATCGATCGCCCTTCTCTCACATAACTGAATATGGTAGCAGGAAACGCACAATTCGTCGCAGATGCGCTGGCGAAAGGGATGCGTCGGGCGGCGAGTTGGGAAACGGCTCGATTTGCGCGGTAGACGGCGGATGTTGGCCTGAGCTGCTGGATGTGGCAGGGTCGTTGGAACCAGCTGAGGCTAACCGTTCGTCACTCTCGGCGCAGCAGCTGTGGAACTCGCTCGCTTCGCTCGCTCAGACAGTCCTCGCTCCCGCTGCGCCTTCGCTCCTCACAGCCTCAGAGGTTCCAGCGGCCCTGCCACATCCAGCAGCTCAGGCCCCTCTCCCTCTTACGTCCAGAATTCGAAGGTCTCGATGATGTCCTGGAATGCCCAGTCGTAGATGTCCGCGTACCAACCAGTTTCGGGCACGAAGCATAGCAGTGCGATGTACAACACCGAAAACGCCACGAGCACCGAAAGGCCCTGGCGGAACAGGCGGTCGAAACTGGAGCCATCGTGCATGTTCTCGTTTGCAATGAACGCGAGCAGAACGGCCGCTGCCAGGAACATGAAGCTGAAGTCGGCGAAGTAGCGTTGCAAAATGCCTGCCATCTCGGCGTCGAGCAGAGCCAGGACCGTTCCAGTGATCAACAGCACCACGATGACGCCCGCAATCGTATGCGTCGAACGTTGCTCGAAGCGCCTGTGCAGAATCGGACGCGCAAACGGGATGATCCACAGCAAGGGCAGGCAGGCGAATATGCCGCCAAACGTCACTTCGCGCACGGTCTGACCCATGTACGTTGTATCGAATGTCGCCGGAAGGATGAACGGGAACGTGCCATCAACAGTAGGCGGCTGAATGAAAAACGCGAACAGCGCTGGAGCGATGCGCCCTATGGCGAACCCGCGCTTCGGCATGTCATGGACCGTCAAATTGTAGTTGGCCCCAAAGTTCATTGGCGAGCCGAAACGCGCCCAGTTGTACCACATAATGCCTGCCGCCACGACGAAGTAAGGCCCGATCAAACATGCGAATTCGCGGGCGCCTTCAGGTGTGAACAGGCGACGCTTCGTGATATAGCGGCGCCAGAACAGCGGGAATGCCACGCACGACAACAACAGGAGCTGCGGGCGACAGCCAACGACGAGCGCCATGCAAAGCGACCCGGCAAGATACCACCCTTCTGGCCGTTCGCTAGCGCGGCCGCGCATCCACAGGTACAGTCCCCAAACCGAGAACGCAAGCGCACACATGATAGGCAACGAGTAGAACGTGGGGAACTTCGCCAGGTAGAGCGCACCGCTGCACATTGCAAGCGGTATCTGCAACAGCAGGTAGATGCCCAAGCTCACCCGCTTGAAATGGTATCGCGCAAACCGATCGAGCAAAGCCGTGCACCCAAGGATGAATGCAATCAGCGCAAGAAGCACGCCTATCGCCGTCGGGAAACTCTGGCCTGTCACCAAATAGAACGGCAAGTAGAACAGAAGCACCGGCACAACGCCGAAATATACGTAGTAGCGACCGTTGTAATAGGCGGCATCGAACAGGTAATCTTCCCCGCCGGCTTTCCGAGCTTCGTCGCGCAGACCCTTGTCGTAGGGATCATCCATCTCGACAAGCCAATCGGGCGGCTGTTCATCGAGGAAGAGTTGGCCTTTCGCCATCGCTTGCGCCAGCATGGCATATTGCTGCGCATTCTCGCCTCCCACCTCGAACACGTTGACGACGCTTTCCTGATCCCACGAGCCATAGTTGTAGTTCTTCGAAGCAACACCCACAAGATTCGAACCCATGAACAGGAACGATGAAACGACAAGCACTTCGACGATCACGGCTGCGATGATGGCGCGCTTCGTGAACACAGGCTCGTCAACCATGCTGATCTGGTAGATGCGCGAGCGCGGACGGAACAACCACGCAACCGTGAGAACCAACACCGTCACCATGAAACGCAGCATATTGAAATTGAACGGTTCTGGAGCGTTAATCGACATCTTCTCGATGCTAATCGGGTACGACACGTCATCACCCACAAGCTCGACAGTCAGCGTGCCCACGTTGCCCGATGCGTTGATATGGATGTATTCGCTTTCGCTCACCGCCGTCGACACATCAACCTCGGGAACGCCCACCGTGTATTCCGTTGTGTCGAAGAACGTCTGGTGCGCTTCGTCGGTGAACATGATCTTGAGCGTCAGCAGTTTTGCAGGCTGATTTGCGTTGAAATCAACATGGATGTTGTGCACCGGCATGTCGAGATCGGGAAACTCGACTTTGTGGCTCACTTCGCTCATGCGATAGAAGCCATCTTCGTCTGTCACCAGGTTGAGCCTATTTGACACGTCAACTTCGTCGTAGCCCATCGTAAGGAAGAAGTTGATATTGAAGAGAAACACTTCGAGCAACGCTGCGATGACGACGATTGCCGCAAAGCCGGTCAACGCTTTCTTGAGCAATCCATCCCGCGCGTCGAGAACATCGCGCGCCTGCCCCGATATTTCCCCTCTGATTGACATGCCGAGATTATAGCAAGCTGAACCCTTCGGTAACTCCGCCTTTGCTCTTCATTCAGCACCATCCATATCGATTTCGTCTCAGCTGACAGCAGGCGCAAGCCAAGTGCTCTCACCAAACGTGGGGTATGAGACGCCATTTCACGCGATCCATGTACTCACAGTATCCCTCCAGGCCGGCTGCGAGCACTTGCTCTTCGTTTCGAATCCTCTTCGCGATGATGGGGAGGTACACAAGCATGATGACGAACGAAAACGGCGATCCGAGCACGATTGGAATCGAGAGAAACAGCAGAAGCGTCGTGCTGTACATGGGGTGTCTGACGATGCCGTAAAGCCCCGTGTCAACCACATGCTGACCTTCCTGCACCTCCACCGTACGAGACAAGTACGCATTCTCGCGCATCACCTCGGCGTAAAGCGCATATGCAACGAGGAAGACGACGGCGCCAATCCACGACGTCCAATGCGGCAGCGAGACCCAACCGAAGCGGAAACCGAGTCCAGCGACAACGAAAGCCGCGATAAACATGAGCGCCGAAAATGCCTGAACGGTTTTTTGCTCGGATTCGTCTTCGTCAGCAGAGAGGCGCTTGCGCAGCAAATCGGGAGCTTTGGCCATCATAACGAGTCCAGCAATGAACATCGGCGCGAAGAGTATTCCCATAAAAAGCCAGCCTTGCCACCAGGCAATCGTTCCCGCAGGCACGAACAGCAACAAGCCGACAATGACGAACCCTGCCGCGAACTTTGTAATTGCTGCTATGAAGAGATTTCTGTCCATGCCTTCCCCATCGTTGTTTCTTGCTATTCATCGACTCAGGCACATGAAATGCTCCGTGCGCTTCTCCCCGAGAAGCACGCACTCGACATCCTTCTCGGTGCGCATGAAAAAGAAACCCAACCTGTCGAGAACTCGCCGCGAACGCTCGTTGCCATCGAAGTAGGCGGCGTGAATTCCATGCAGCCCCAACTCAACGAAACCACGTTCCACGAGAGCACGAGCTGCTTCGACCGCATAGCCACGGCCCCAGTACGGCCTGCCTATCCAGTAGCCCAGCTCCAACTCCCCATCGGAAAGCGACATGCTCGCAGCATCTCCTGCGTTGAAGCCCACGCAACCGACAAGCGCTCCACCTTCCTTTAGGACGACGGCATAGGTTTCAGGCGCAGCAAAGACCGTTTCGATTATCTTGGCGCTCTCTTCCACGCTTTCATGCGGCAGCCAACCTGCCGCGGGGCCTATTTCAGAATCGCTTGCCAGAGAAAAGAGGCTTTCGGCATCCGATGCAAGCCACGGCCGCAAAATGAGTCGGCTCGTTTCGATCAAGGTGAAAGGCTCATTCAACTCGCGAATCATCAACCACTCAGTCTCATCCACTCCATTGCCAACCGAGCGAAAGCCCAAACGCGCATACAAGCGCGCCGCAGGGTTTTCTTTCTGCACGGACAACGACGTACGCGCATAGCCCACACGCAACAGGTCATCGAGCATGCGCTGCATGAGCTCGGTCCCAATGCCCCGACCGCGAAACTCCTCGAACAGCGAGATTGAAAACGAAGGGGTCGCGTCGTCGATGTGGCCGTACTCATCGGTCGTACGTACCCAACATGCACCCACCACTTCACCGTCAGCAACAGCCACCAGCGCCCGATCGTCGGGCAGCGAACCGAAACCCTCATAGGCTGCACGGCACTTTGGATCATCGCGAACGATGTCGCGCGACACCTCGCCCTCGAAACCCTCAGGCACGTAGATGGCCTGGAACAGGAACTCTTCGAGCAAATGCCACTCATCTTCGCGCATGTTTCGAATGATGTAATCCATGGTTGCGATTATAGCGACTGCACTGTGCGCCATGCGGGTTCACGAACGAGAAAGCCCCCCCACAAGCAGGGGCTTTCGCTCAAACTACTAAAGCTTTTTGCCGCTTAGAGGCTCAGCGCTTCCTTCACGTCAGCATAAACGTCGTCGGGGTTGCGATCGCCGTCGATGGAGACGAGCAGCTCGCTGCCGCGATAGTAATCGATTAGCGGCGACGTCGACTTCTTGTAGACCTCGAGACGGTTGCGCACCGTGGCCTCGTTGTCGTCGTCGCGCTGGTACATCTCGCCGCCGCACTTGGGGCAGCT
>CACZIP010000062.1 GCA_902781245.1 uncultured Coriobacteriaceae bacterium
ACTCGAGCGAGTAATAACCGGCTGCGTCGAGCTTTGACAAGATGGGCTCCATCTTGTCAAACGAGAGCCTCGTGGCGATGAGGCTCTGGCTTGCATCACGCAAGACGGTTTCGGTAAAACCGACCTTCCGTTTTTCCATAGTGCTCCTCCGAATTGAAACCATTAGAACTAACTTCTAAATAATAGACCTAACTGGGGGTTCTGTTAACAGATTGATGACAAATAATGGGACGAGCGGCAAAGGAGAAAGGTAACTTGTCGCCATTTCTGTAGAAGTGTCCTTTTGACAAATGGGTAATTGTCTTTAAATACCAGGTCAAAGGAAAAAATAAGCAAACTTCGTTATATAAATCATTGCGCGCATAAGGTATCCTTTTTTATAACTGTCCAATACGTTGGAGGTAAGGGGGGATGGCCATGAGCGAGGAAGAGAAGGACGCTCTGACCAACCAAGAAGCTGCCGAGGGGGCAGCCGATGCAAAGAAACCTGCATCGAAGCTCAAGGGATTGAGCAAGAAAAAGAAGATTCTCGCTGGAGTTTTGGCGCTGATCGTCGTAGTTGGCGTCGGTTTCTGGTCGTGGCACGAGACACCCGAGTTCTGCGTTTCCATTTGCCATAAACCGATGGACTCAAAATACCTCGATACGCTCTACGCCAATCCGTACGAGAAGGCTGTCGACAAATGGGGCAATGATGTCGAATACGCCGGGGCAATGCTCGCCAGCCTGCACGGCAACATGGGCAAGCGTTGCATGGCTTGTCATGAGCCCGCTATTGAAGAGCAGGTAACCGAGGGCCTCGAATGGATCGCTGGAAACTACATGAACCCGCTGTCTGAGCGCGACCTTGCACGACTCGTGTTCTACCGCCACGCGGGCGAGACCGAATTCTGCTTGAACGCAGGCTGCCACAACATTACTAAGAGTGGTTTGACCGAACTCACCGCAAACATGTCGCGTAACCCGCATTCTTGGCATCACAGCGAGTATACGTGCAGCGATTGCCACAAAGCGCATCGAGCTTCGGTCATGATCTGCACGCAGTGCCATGACGATGTTCAGTCTCCTAGGGGCTGGCTGACGTACGATGAGGCCAAAAACCTCGATACGCAGTACATGTCCTGGAACGAAGAGCAGTTCCTCAATTCGTAAATACGAAGGGTTGAACGCGTGGGTGCTGGTAAGTACATAGCAGGCATCGCAGCTGTGCTGGTCGCTGCCGAAGCTGCTGGTTCGGTTGTCGCAGGATCGTCATCCGAGCTGCTCAGGCCTCCGGGCATACAGTCCGAAGCCGACTTCATTGCGCGCTGCATAAAGTGCGGTAAGTGCATCGAAGCTTGCCCATATGCTGCGTTGCATGTTGCAGGACCGCTTAACGGATCAGCGGCGGGAACGCCTTGCATCGATGCACGCGAACAAGCTTGCAGGCTTTGCGCTGACTTCCCTTGTGTTGCTGCATGTCCGACAGATGCGCTGCGCGATGTCAATAAGCGAAGCGATCCGCATATGGGCTATGCGCGCATCGACGAGGAAGTATGCATTGCCTACAAAGGCTATCGTTGCGAAGTGTGCTACCGCGTTTGCCCGCTGATTGACGAGGCCATCACGCTAGACTTCCAGTCTATGGAGCGCGATGACATCCACACCAAGTTCATTCCCACAATCAGCAAACACGATTGCACTGGATGCGGTTTGTGCGTAGAGCGGTGCGCTGTCAGCGAGCCATATGTTCCAATTCGCATCGTCACGTTGGCGGAACAAGCAAAAGAACAGACACGAAGCTAAGGAAACTAGACGGCACCACAAGGGGGCGGTGTCGTGGAAAAGAAAGGTTAACGGACAATGAGCATGGACATCACAAGGCGAAACTTCGTCAAGTCGACCGCCATTGCCATGGCCACGGCTGCAGCCGCGGGTTCCGTTGCGGGGATGGTAGGTTGCGCCCCGCGAGTAAACGAGCCCATCAACGGTGATTCGACGACGAAAACGCTCGCGGTATGCCGCTTCTGCGGTTGCGGGTGTGGCGTCATAGTCGAGGTTCGCAACAACAAGGTTGTCAGCGTTTACGGCGACCCTGAGAACGATTCGAACCGCGGCCTCAACTGCGTCAAGGGCTATTACCTCAGCAAGATTCTTTATGCAGAGGATCGTTTGACGAAACCACTCATTCGCGAAGACAACTCATTGAAGGGGACTGATGAGGGCTTCCGAGAGGCCACATGGACTGAGGCGCTTGATTTGGTTGCAGAGAAGCTGCGCGAAACCTGGAAAGCCGACAAGAGCCGCTTGGCATTCTGGGGTTCTGGCCAGCAGCCCATCGTCGAGGGCTATGCGCAGGCAAAGTTCTGGAAGGCAGGGTTGCTTTCCAACAACATCGATCCCAACGCTCGTTTGTGCATGGCGAGTGCCGTCGTGGGTTTCATGAACGTGTTCCAGACCGACGAGCCGGCTGGCTGCTATGCTGATATCGACGATGCCGATGTCTTCATCACCTGGGGCGCCAACATGGCCGAGGCACATCCGATGCTTTACTCGCGTGTCATGACTCGTAAGATCAGCAACCCCGATGTGAAGCACTACGATGTCACGACGCTCGGCACGCGCACTTCTGCCACTGCCGACAAGGTTATCATGTTCGGCAACAACGGCGATCTCGCTATAACAAACTGCATTGCTCATTACCTTATCGAGAATGAAACCTACGATAAGCAGTTCGTTGCCGACCATTTGCAGTTCAAATCGGGTACCGAGAACATCGGAAATGCTTACGAAGACGGCTACGACAAATCTGAAATCGGGCAAGCCGTTGACGCTACGCAGTCAATCACGTTCGAAGAGTATGCTGAGCGCTTGAAGCCATATACCTACGAATATGCTTCTCAGATATCCGGTGCATCGGTCGAGGACATCCAAGAGCTCTATGAGCTTTTCGCCAATCCCAATATCAAGATCACGTCGTTCTGGACGATGGGTGTTAACCAGCACAATCGCGGTACATGGGTGAATCACAACCTTCACAACATACACTTGCTTTCGGGGCATTACTGCAAGCCTGGTGACGGCGGCTTCTCGCTGACGGGTCAGCCTTCGGCATGTGGTACCGCTCGCGAGGTTGGCACCTTCTGCCATCGCCTGCCTGCCGACTTGGTTGTTGCAAACGAAGCGCATCGTCGCTTCTCGGAGGCCGTTTGGAATCTTCCCGAGGGCTATCTTGATGAAATCAAGACTCCTGGTTTCCATACGACGAAGATCTTCCGTGAGCTGTCGAATGGCAACATCGACTTCCTGTGGACTGCGCACAACAACTGGGCCCAGTCGATGAGCAACCTTACGCGTTTCCTTGGCCGCGGTGCCGAAGACAAACGCGGTATTTTTGACGCGTTCATCGTTGTCAGCGAGGTCTACCCGACGATCTCGACCAAATATGCGAATGTAGTGCTGCCAGCTGCCATGTGGGTCGAACGTGAAGGTCAGTTCGGCAACGGTGAGCGTCGTACGGCTGTTTTCGAGAAGGCCGTTGATCCGCCGGGAGATGCCATGTGGGATCTCTGGATGCTCATGGAGATCGCCAAGCGAGTGCTTAACGGTGAAACGATCGACGGCGAAGACGCATTCGACCGCCTGTTTGGCCAGTGGTACGACAAGGATGCTGGCGAGTTCAAGTTCGGTACCCAGCGCGAGGTGTGCTCGAGCATCTGGGAGGAGTATCGCACGTTCAGCAATCCGACTCTCAACGAGCGTGCTGCTGCAATTAATACCGAGAAGAAGCTCAAGATGGAGGGCAAACAGCTCGCTCCTTACGAGGAGTACATCTACAACCATGGCATGACATGGCCGGTCCGTGAAGTTGATGGCAAGTGGTTGCCTACGAAGTGGCGCTTCTCGTACGGCCCACAAGAAGAAGGCTACGACCAAATCGGTATCGAGATGTACGGTGACAAGGGCTTGAGAAAAGACATCAGCTTCTACAAGTCTGCTGATCATCGTCCATCTGTCGTGTTCCGTCCGTGGGAGCCGCCAGCCGAGATTCCTGACGACGAATATCCATTCGTGTTGTGCACGGGTCGTTTGCTCGAACACTGGCATACTGGCTCGATGACAAGGCGTGTGCCCGCGCTCAACACTGCGCTTCCCGAAGCGTTGCTCGACATGAACGCAGCCGACATGGAGGAGCTGGGCATTAAAGACGGCGATCGCGTCAAGGTCATAAGCCGCTGGGGCGAATGCGAGATTACCGCTTCGAGCGCAGGCCGCACGAAACCGCGTGAGAAGTATCTGTTTGCTCCCTTCTTTGCTGAGGAGACGCTTATCAACCTCGTGCAACAGGAGATGTATTGCCCGCTTTCGAAGGAGCCTGACTACAAGAAGACCTGTGTGCGCATCGAGAAGGTTGGAGCGTAGGCTGCTGTGGTCATCTCGAGTCTTGTTGTAGAGACGATTCCTGAATACACCGAGGCCGTGGCGGCAAAGCTGCCCGGCCTCGACGGCGTCGAAGTTCATGGGGTTGAGGGTTGCAAAATCGTCATAACGATTGAGCGTCCGACCGTCGACGAATCGCACGACACTGCAAACGAGATCTCGTTTTGGGAAGGCGTGTTGATCGTGAATCTGATCTACCTGAATTTCGAAGATGACGAGACGATTTATCCTGACGGCGTGTAATGAGTCGGTGGGGCAATCCCAATGACTCATTAACAAGGAAGCACTGGATTAGTTACATGGAAGAAAAGAAGAAGTCTTTCCCGTTCACAATAGTGCGCCATATCGTGCAAGTAATCGTGCTTGCCGTTTTTCTGGTGCCAGTATTTTTTGCGGGTTGGAGCTTGTTCGGCGGTACCGTCGGTGGCGACAACGCGATGGGCACGCCTGCTGACGTCTTCTTCTATGGTTCGCTTTCGTCGAGCAGCATTTTCGGCATTAACCTCCTCGATCCATTTGCATTTCTCCAATACGTGGTGGCGTCGAAATCGCTGGCGCTTAATGCTCTGCTGGCTGTCCTTCCCGTGCTGGTTTTCTATGGATTAATCCGTGGTCGTGCGTTTTGCGGTTGGACGTGCCCGGTCAACTTGCTTCTCGAGATAATCGATTGGATTCGCTTGAAGCTGAAGATCAAGGTTGAGGAGCGGGTGCTTCCGCGCCATGCAAAGGTTTATGTTGCAGCAGGAGTTCTCGTGCTGTCTTTGGTTTTGAGCTTTCCAGTATTCGAGGCGCTTTCTCCTATCAGCTTCATAAACAAAGGCCTCATTTTTGGAAGCCTTGTTGGTGGAATTACCCTTCTGGCTGTGATTCTTGTCGAGCTCTTCTGGGGCCATCGCGTTTGGTGCCGCGCTCTTTGCCCCTTGGGTGGTTTCTACGAGGTCGTTGGCAAGGTCGGCTTGCTCAACGTTGCCATTGATAACGAGACGTGCATCGGTTGCAACAAATGCAAGAAGGCTTGTCTTTGCGACCCGGAGATTCTCGATGCTCCTGTAGCCGGAGAAGACGTAATCGTACGAGCCGGCGACTGCATGCTATGCGGTAAATGCATTGAGGCATGTCCAGTTGAAGCTCTTTCCATAAAAATCGGGCGTTAATACGCTACTATATCCTTCTGCACATTCAAGCCATGCACGAATGGCACATTGCTCCCAGGGAAGCCTGTGCCATTATTGAATCTTCGAGAATTGGGAATGGAGGTGCAAAATGGCAAAGGAAAAACGCGTTATCCATAAACTCGTTCCCGATGAAGGTGTTATCGAGTTCGAATCGCGCCTAAAGCAGAACATCTTGCATCTTCCGAAAGAGATCCAAGAGGCGTCGGGGATTGTCATCAATGGCCGACGCATCAAGAGCCTTCTGTTCACAACTGATGTTGCATTGATTCACAACTGTGATGCTGATGCGATTTTCGCTGTGTATCCATTTACGGCACATCGTTCAATTAGCTACTCGATTATTTCAATGGCCTCACGACCTGTCTTCTGTGGCGTCGGTGGTGCTGTTACGCAGGGCATGCGTGCTGTGTATCTTGCGAACGACGCTGAGAGCCAAGGCGCCATCGGTGTTGTGGTCAACACGCGGTTCCCTAACAGCGATCTCAAGCGTGTTGCCCAACTGGTTGATATCCCGGTCGTTGTCACGATTGTGAGCAGCAATAAAACGCATGTAGGTGCACGCATCAGGCATGGAGCTTCCATCCTGAACGTTGCTGGTGGTAAAGACACGCCTAAGATGGTTGCAAAGATTCGTGCAGATTTCCCAACGATTCCCATCATGGCTTCAGGTGGTAAAACGCCCGAATCAATTCGTGCAACGATCGAAGCTGGTGCGAATGCCATCATATATTCGCCTCCGAGCTCATCCGAGCTTGAAAAGCTCTTGATGGAGCAGTATCGCGAAGAGATGAAATAACCAAAAGGGGACCGTCACTTTTTGGTTGCGCGCAAGATGCAGTCTTGCGATTGTCGATTTAGCTAGGCTAAAATTAATCAGTTCGAGAAATAGCCGTCGAACGGAGCAACCATGATCAACTACTTCATCACCGAAGACGGCAAAGTGACGAAGACCGATGGCATCACATCAGGGTGCTGGATCGATGTCGTAGAGCCAACAAGCGAAGAGCGCGCATGGTTGCGCGATGAACTCGGTATTGCCGAGGAATTCGTTCGTTCCGCGTTCGACGATGAAGAGACTGCTCACGCTGACCTCGATGAAGACTCTGGCCAGGCACTGATCATCATCGACTGCCCGTTCGTCGAGGACGAAGACGAATCGGTCGACAAATCCATCGTCCAGTACGACACCCACCCGCTTTCATTCGTGTTCGTTCCCGAGCAGGATTATTTCATCACGCTCTCGATGCGTCGCAACGAGACTGTCGCTGCATTTGCGCACGGTGCAGTGCGCAAGGTCAACACCGCGCATCCCACGCGCTTCTTCCTGCAAGTGCTCTTGCATGTATCGCAGCGATACCTCGTGTGTTTGCGCTCGATCAACCGTCAGCTTCGCGAATTCGAACGCACGTTGCGCAAGACGATGAAGAACCGAGAGCTCATGCGCATGTTGGGTCTCGAGAAATCGCTCGTGTACTTCTCGACTTCTCTCAAAGGCGTCGAGTCAACAGCCGCCCGCATCAAGAACGGCCGGATCATCGACCTGTACGAAGACGATATGGAATTGCTCGACGACGTCATGCTCGAGGTCAAACAGGCTGAGGAAATGTGCACGATTTCGACGAACATATTGAACGGCATTACCGACACGTTCTCAAGCGTCATCAACAACAACTTGAACTTCACGATGCGTACGCTGACTCTGATCACGCTGGTCATGGCGATTCCGACCATCGTGTTCAGCTTCTATGGAATGAATGTCGGCTTGCCCCTCGACGAGACGTGGATTTTCCCGTTCGCATTCGCAGTGCTGGTATGCGCGATTGCCGTCGTGATAATTCGCTCGGGGAAGATACTCAAATAAATCCGCCTCGTCATGTTTGCGTTTACGAAGCAATTGCATTTGCGATTGCGTCGCCCATCTCTGTGCAGCTGATTGGCTTCTCACTTGCTTTTGCAATATCGCCGGTACGCAATCCAGCTTCAAGTACGGCATCAATAGCATCTTCGATTGCTTGCGCCTCAGCATCGAGATTGAAGCTGTAGCGCATCATCATTGCTGCCGAGAGTATCGTAGCAATGGGGTTAGCGATGTTCTTGCCAGCTATATCAGGAGCTGATCCGTGGATGGGCTCGTACAGGCCTAGAGGACCATCTCCAAGTGATGCCGAGGGAAGCATGCCGATCGAACCTGTTATACAGCTGGCCTCGTCGGACAGAATATCGCCGAAGAGATTGCCCGTAAGAATGACATCGAACTGGCTTGGATTCAAAACGAGCTGCATCGAGGCATTGTCAACGTATTGATAGTCGGTGGTTACGTCAGGATACTCGCATGCGATGCGCTCGACGGTTTCTCTCCATACGCGACTTGTCTCGAGTACGTTTGCCTTGTCGACGCAAGTCACATGGTTTCGGCGCTTTCGGGCAAGCGCATATGCTCGATGAGCGATGCGTTCGATTTCTGGAATGGTGTAGTTCATGTCGTCATGACCAGTGCCGTCATCGTCGCGCCACTTGCGCCCGAAATAAACATCGCCTGTGAGTTCTCGACATACGATGAGGTCGAGGCCCGAACCAAGCCGTTCTGGTTTGAGGGGGCAAGCATCAGCAAGAGGTGCATACAGTTTCGCAGGACGGATGTTGACGAAAGTTCCAAGTGCCTTGCGGATACCCAACAATCCAACTTCAGGCCTGATTGACGGGTCGATCGTATCCCATCTCGGCCCGCCGACGGCGCCCATGAGCACCGCATCCGAAGCGAGGCAGGCATCAACGGTCTTTTGAGGCAGCGGCACGCCGACGGCATCGATTGCTTCACCGCCGATGATCTGCGTGTCGTACTCGAATTCGTGACCGAACTTTTTCGCTACGACGTCAAGACACTTGACGGCTTCATCGATGATCTCGGGTCCAATTCCATCACCTTTGAGCAACGCTATGCGGTACTTCATGATCGCTGCCTTTCTTGCCCTGAGATTCGCAGAACCGCTAATGGGTTCACGTCTGAAACGCTATTCCTTAATGCTGTTCATCAGACCTTCATGGTCGATTATATTCTGAATGAAGTCGGGGAAGGCGCGAGCTTGAAATGAGATGCCGGTCGTGAGGTCCTCGATGATGCCCGTTTGGAAATCGATACTCACTTCGTCGCCGTCGGCAATAGCCTCGGCAGCTTCAGCGCATTCGAGGATTGGCAACCCGATGTTGATGGCATTGCGGTAGAAGATTCGTGCAAAACTCGATGCGATGACACAAGAAACGCCGTTGTCTTTGATCACGCGCGGGGCATGCTCACGAGATGAACCGCATCCGAAATTTTTGGTACCGACAATTATGTCACCAGGTGATACGCGTTCGACGAAGGTGGGGTCGATATCCTCCATCGCATGTGTTGCGAGTTCATCCAAGTTCGAAATATTAAGGTAGCGAGCTGGGATGATCACATCTGTGTCGACGTTGTCGCCGTATTTGAAAGCACGTCCCTGAACGTTCATGGCAACTCCTCCCATGCTAGAGCGAAGTAGGGTCGGTGATATGACCCGTGAGGGCAGATGCAGCTGCA
>CACZIP010000063.1 GCA_902781245.1 uncultured Coriobacteriaceae bacterium
CCACGTTGTCGCAGCAGGTTTCCACCCGCACCACATGCACGCGTCGCGCCGTCGGTGCTGTCATCGTCAAGGAAAACCGCATTCTCGCCACGGGCTACAACGGCGTGCCGCGCGGCATGGCCCATTGCGCTGAAGTGGGGTGCCTGCGCGAGCAGATGGGCGTGCCATCTGGCCAGCGCCAGGAAATCTGCCGCGGCTTGCATGCCGAGCAGAATGCCATCATCCAAGCGGCGCGTTATGGCATCGACATCCGCGGTTCGAAAATCTACATCACCACGCAGCCTTGCATTACGTGTGCCAAGATGTGCATCAATGCTGGAATCGAGGAAATAATCTACGCGAATCCATATCCTGACGAGCTGTCGCTCGGCATGCTCGACGAAGCGGGAATCCCGTATCGCGTTTTCGAATTGTAAAAACTGCCAAACTCCTGTTTTCAGGGCATTTCTGGACACCGTTCGCGGGAAGTTTGGACTTTTCGTCCTAGGACGTTACCGTTTCGTTGACTATCCTATATCATAGGTGGGGTTGTCAATTGTGCACATATGCGGATTGGGACGAAAGTAGGTCATGTTCGTAGCGATTGTCATCGGTCTCGCGGTGGGTGTTGCGGCTTTTGCGCCGCTCATCTTCGGGATGAACAAGGCTCGCATGGCTTCACCGACCAGCAATCTCGGTCATGCCGGGTCATTGCTGCTGGGCGTGTTGCTCTCGTTCATCGTGCTCGGGGTTGCCATGGCCTTGTGTGCCCTCTGGTTCCGGAGCGTGGCAATTCCGTTCGTCCTCGCAGAGGCGTGCGGTCTTGTCATTTCTGCTGTTGTGTTTGGCATCTCGAAGAACTTGCGTAGGTGAGAAACGAAGGGGTTAAGCGATGGCTCACGAAGCATTAAGCGGTACCGATCCTCTGGCGATGTTAAGCGCCCTGGTGCCCGAATTGAAGGAATCGTTCAATGCGGGCTTTGTCATCCCGTTCGGTGACACGGGTTTCGGCATCACGCAATACATGCTGTATGCCATTCTCGTATGGATCATCGTGTTCGCAGTTGTCATGCTGGCGGGCAAGCGTTTGACGCTCGTTCCGAACAACAAATTTGTCAACATGGTCGAATACGGCTATCAGATGGTGCGCAACAACATCGGTGAGGGCACCATCGGTCACGGTTACAAGAAGCACATCCCGCTGCTTGCAACCTTGTTCTTCTTCATCCTCATCTCGAACTTCATCGGCCTGATTCCCGGCTCGAAGGCGGCCACGGGTTCGCTGCAGATCAACTGGGCGCTCTCCATCGTCGCGTTCGTCTACTTCAACTACTGGGGCGTCAAGGCTCACGGGGGCTGGGGCTACATCAAGTCGATCGCCCCGTCCGGCCTGCCGAAGGTGATGGTTCCCATCATCTGGGTGTTCGAGTTCGTCTCGCTTGTCATCCGCGTGCTCACGCTTGCCGTCCGACTTTACGGCAACATGTTCGCCGGCCACATGGCCCTCGGCGTGTTCGCACTGTTCGCATCGTCGTTCTTGTTCGCAGCCATCAACGGTGCTGGCGCTATCGGCGGCCTCTCCGTCCTGTGGCTCGCGTTCGAGATCTTCATGTACGCGCTCGAGACGCTGGTCGCATTCCTGCAAGCGTACGTGTTCACCATCCTGACGGCGGTGTACATCAATCTGGCTACGTCTTCGCACTAAGCCATCAGCGGCCTCGCGCCTTGCCCCGAAAGGCGCCTGAAATTTGGTTACATCGGTAAAGCCATGGCCGATGGAACATAGTAAAACCGGTGTCTCTGAGCGGAGTTCAGGGACGGCAAAGGAGGAAATCATGGGTTCGCTTACACTTAATGCACTGCTCTTGGTCGGCTATGGCCTGGGCGCAATTGGCCCTGGCATCGGCATTGGCATCGCCTGCTATGGCGCCTGCGTCGGTACCGCCCGTCAGCCTGAACTCGCTGGTCGTTTGTTCACCAACTTCATCATTGGCGCCGCTCTGGCCGAGGCGCTGGCCCTGCTGGGCTTCGTTCTGGTGTTCATCCTCCAGGGTTAATGTCCTTTCCGGAACATTTCATCCGTTAAGGTCCAAGGAGGTTATCTAGTGAACAACAGAGCGAACAAAGCAAAGGCGTGGCTCGCCATCACTGGCGCAGCTGCAAGTGCCTCGTTTGCTTTCCCTGCGCTCGCGTTTGCGAATGAGAAGACGGGTGTCGCGCTCATCTTGCCCGACATGGTCGAAACCATCCCGATGCTCATCGCCTTCATCGTGCTCGTCATCGTCTTGTGGAAGTTCGGCTGGCCCATGTTCGAGGGCATGCTGGAGAAACGCGAGAAGACGATCGCCGAAGCACTGCAGAAGTCCGAAGAAGCACGCATCGAGTCCGAGCGCGTTCTGGCTGATTACCAGAAGCAGCTCGCAGAAGCGAAGTCTCAGTCAGCTCAGATAATCGCTGACGCAAAGCAAACGGGCGAAGCGGTCGAGGCCAACATCAAGAAGAGGGCCGAGGAAGAAGCCGCATCGATGATCGAGAAAGCTCGTATCGCTATCGAAGCCGAGAAGAAGGCCGCCATGGTCGATCTTCAGAGCTCGGTCGCGGACCTTTCCGTGGACGTTGCCACTCGCCTGGTCGGTACTGACCTGAGCGATGCCGAGCATCGTGCAATCATCGAGCGCTATGTCAACGAGGCGGGCAGTTTCAATGGCAACTAATCGCCTTATCGTAAAAGAGCAAATCGCCACGTACACTTCGCTGCTTTTCGAAGCAGTGAAGAATGAGGGCGGTTCGGAAGGCGTGTTGCGCCTCAGCAACGAGGCGAAGCAGATCGTCGCCGCCATGCGCGGCAACGCAGATCTCGACGCTGCGCTGAAGGACCCGGGCTATACGCCCGAACAGAAGGCGACGCTCGCCCGCAACGTGTTTGCGGACGCCAACCCCGCGTTGGTTAGCGTCATCGCCCTCATGGCCGAGCGCGACGAGCTCGACTATCTGCCCCGCGTGGCAGACGGTATCGAGGAGCGCATGAAGGACGAGCTGAACATCGTCGTCGTGGATGTGACGACTGCGGTTGAGCTCGACGACCACCTGCGCGATTTGATCAAGAAAAAGGCCGGTTCTGAAATGGGCAAGACGGTCATGCTCAACGAGCGTGTCGACAAGTCCATCCTGGGCGGCATAATCATGAGCACGAAGGACGAGCGCATCGACGCCAGCCTTCTCACGCAGGTCGAAAAGACCCGCGAAGCGCTCAAGAAGTAACGAAAAGGGAGGTGAATGCTAGTGACTGAAATCACCGCTCAGTCCATCGACGAGGCCCTGCGCAAGCAGTTGGCGATCCTCGAGATGGGCGTTGACTCGCGTGAGGTCGGGACGGTCATCCAGGTCGGCGACGGTATTGCACGTGTCGACGGCCTCAAGAGCGCGATGGCCGGTGAGCTGCTGGAATTCATCGGTGAGGGCGGCAAGACCGTTTACGGTCTGGTCCAGAACCTCGAGGAAGATGAAATCGGCGCCGTTCTTCTCGGCGATGTCACCGCAATCAAAGAAAACGACCAGGTTCACACCACTGGTCGAATCATGGACGTGCCGTCGGGCAAGGGTTTGCTCGGCCGCGTCGTCAACCCGCTGGGTATGCCGATCGACGGCAAGGGCCCGATCGAGGCCGAGGGCATGCGCCCGGTCGAGTTCAAGGCTCCTGGCGTCATCAGCCGCAAGCCTGTGCATCAGCCGATGCAGACGGGCATTCTCGCAATCGACTCGATGGTGCCGATCGGCCGCGGTCAGCGCGAGCTGATCATTGGCGACCGCCAGACCGGCAAGTCGGCCATCGCCATCGACGCCATCATCAACCAAAAGGGCCAGGACATGATCTGCATCTACGTTGCAATCGGTCAGAAGGCCTCGACGGTTGCCGGCGTTGCCGAGACGCTTGAGCGCTTCGGCGCAATGGAGTACACGATCATCGTGTCCGCCACCGCATCCGACTCCGCTCCGCTGCAGTACATCGCTCCCATGGCTGGCGCTGCGATGGGCGAGTACTTCGTCTACACCGGCGAAGACGGCCAGCCCGCTGGCCCCGAGAATCCGGGTCGCCACGTGCTCATCATCTACGATGACCTGTCCAAGCAGGCTGTCGCTTATCGTCAGATGTCGCTGACGCTGCGTCGCCCGCCGGGACGCGAAGCTTACCCGGGCGACATCTTCTACCTGCACTCCCGCCTGCTCGAGCGTGCCGTGAAGATGAACGACAACTACGGCGCTGGTTCCATGACGGCTCTGCCGATCATCGAGACCCAGGCTGGCGACGTCTCCGCCTACATTCCGACGAACGTCATCTCGATTACCGACGGTCAGATCTTCCTGTCCACCGACCTGTTCTTCCAGGGCCAGCGCCCGGCAGTCAACGTCGGCTTGTCCGTGTCCCGCGTCGGCGGTTCCGCCCAGACCAAGGCCGTCAAGTCCGTTGCCGGTACCCTGCGCCTCGACCTTGCAGCCTACCGTGAGCTGCAGGCGTTCACGCAGTTCGGTTCCGACCTCGACAAGGCCACGCAGGATCAGCTGAACCGTGGTGCCCACATGACCGAGCTCCTGAAGCAGGGCCGTTACGTGCCGATGCCGTTCCAGGAAGAAGCTGTGGCCGTGTTCGCAGGCTCCAAGGGCTATCTGGACGACGTTCCTGTTGCCGACACTGTCCGCTTCCGCGGCGAGCTTCTCGAATATTTGCGTGCGCAATGCCCCCAGATTCTCAAGAGCATTGCCGACGAGAAGAAGTTCACCGACGAGACCACGGATGCACTCGTCAAGGCCATCGAGGCCTTCAAGGTGCAGTTCGCTCCGTCGGCGTAAGGTAGGGAACTATGCCTAACCTTCACGACATAGAGAGACGCATCAACTCCGTCACATCGACGAAGCAGATCACGCGCACCATGGAAATGGTCGCGGCGGCGAAGATTCGCCGTGCGTCCGTCCGCATGGAGAATTCGCTGCCGTGGGCGTCGGCTTTGTCCGACATGCTCATTTCGACGGCAGGGTATTCCCGGCTGAAGGACGACCCTCTGCTGAATCCTCATGACGAAGTGAAGCATTGCGTCATCATCGTCGTGTCGTCCGATCGTGGCTTGGCTGGCGGCTTCAACAGCAATGCGCTCCGCACTGCTGAGAAGATCATGAGGGAGAAGGAACGCGAAGGCATTAGGGTCAGCATCATCGCCTGCGGCAAGAAGGCCTGCGGCTTCTTCGAGTACCGCGGCATCAAGCCTCTTGTCGAAGTGCGTGACCGCTCCGCCGATCCAACATATGCCGAAGCCTCCGAGATCGCCGAATACATCCGCAAGGGTTACATCGCCGGCGAAATCGACGAGGTGCTCATCGTCTTCAACCACATGGTGAACGCTGGCGAACAGCGTCTCGTGACCAAGACCACGTTGCCGATTCCCGCCCAGAGCTTCGTCGAGCAGATGGAACTCAAGAAGAACGAAGAGGATATCTACTTCGACTTCCGCGAGCATATCGATGACAAGCACGAGGGCGACATCGAGTTCGAGCCCGATACGAGGCACTGCCTCATCTACTTGGAAGCAGCGTATCTTCGTACCGACGTTTACTTCGCGTTGGTCGACTCCGCTGCAGCCGAGCAGGGCGCGCGTCGTACGGCCATGAAATCGGCTACGGACAACGCGACCGAGATGATTGCGACGCTAACCAGAATTTACAACCGTGAACGTCAAGGCGCCATCACGACCGAGATTTCCGAGATCGTCGGCGGCGCAGCGGCTTTGGAGGAATAAATGAGTCAAACACTATTTTCAAGAGAGGAGCTCGAGGCCAGCAAAGGCGCAGTCGGTCGTATCGTTCGTATCGTCGGCCCTGTCGTGGACGTGGAATTCCCGGCAGATCAGATTCCGTCGATTTACAACGCTTTGACGGTTGACGCCAAGACGCAGGCTGGCGATATCCACCTCGTTCTCGAGGTGGAGACGCACCTGCCCGGAAACCTCGTTCGCTCCGTTTCCATGAGCTCCACCGACGGCCTCGTCCGCGGTCTGGATGTTCAGGACACGGGTCATCCGATTATGATGCCCGTCGGCCCCAAGACCTTGGGCCGTATTTGGAACGTCGTCGGCGAGCCCGTCGACGAGAAGCCGATTCCCGACGAGCTCGAGGGCTTCATGCCCATCCATCGTCCTGCTCCCGAGTACGAAGAGCTGACGACGACGACCGAGATCTTCGAGACCGGCATCAAGGCCATCGACCTGATCGAGCCGTTCGTCCGCGGCGGCAAGACCGGCCTGTTCGGCGGCGCTGGCGTCGGCAAGACCGTTATCATCCAGGAGCTCATCAACAACCTCGCCCAAGAGCATGGCGGCACTTCGGTGTTCACCGGCGTAGGCGAGCGTACCCGTGAGGGCACCGACCTGTTCCTCGAGATGAGCGAGTCCGGCGTTATCGAGAAGACCTGCCTTGTGTACGGTCAGATGAACGAGCCTCCAGGAGCGCGTCTGCGCGTCGGTCTGGCTGGTCTGACCGAAGCCGAGTACTTCCGTGATCAGGGCCAGGACGTTCTGTTGTTCATCGACAACGTCTTCCGCTTCACCCAGGCGGGTTCCGAGGTATCGGCTCTGCTGGGCCGCATGCCCTCCGCCGTAGGTTACCAGCCCACGCTGGCCACCGAGATGGGCGACATGCAGGAGCGCATTACGTCGACCGCTACGGGCTCCATTACGTCCGTGCAGGCCGTCTACGTTCCCGCTGACGACTTGACCGACCCCGCGCCGGCCACGACGTTTACCCACCTCGACGCCCGTACCGTTCTTTCCCGTTCGATTGCCGAGCTGGGCATCTACCCGGCTGTCGACCCGCTGGAGTCCTCCTCCCGCGCTCTCGACCCGCAAATCGTCGGTGAAGAGCATTATCGCGTTGCCGTTGGCATCCAGGAGCTCCTGCAGAACTACAAGGACCTCCAGGACATCATCGCGATTCTGGGTATGGACGAGCTCTCCGAGGATCAGAAGCTCACCGTTAACCGCGCACGCAAGGCGCAGCAGTTCTTCGGCCAGTGCTTCCACGTTGCTGAGCAGTTTACCGGTCTGCCCGGCAAGTACGTGAAGCTCGAAGACACGATTCGCTCCTTTGCTGCCATTCTCGACGGCGAGTGCGACGAGATTCCCGAGCAATGCTTCCGCATGAAGGGCTCGATTGAAGACGTATACGCTGCTTACAACGAAATGCAGGGTGAATAGCGATGGCTGAAAGTTATCGTTGCATAGTTGCAACTCCGACTCGCGAGCTGTTCAACGGCGAGATTTACTACGCCGACGTGCCGGGCTATGCTGGACACTACGGTGTGTTGCGTGGTCACGAGAGCCTGGTTGCGACCAATCATCAGGGTGGTAAGCTGACGCTGCACCTCGACCCCGATGGCAACGAGAAGAAGGTCTTCCTGATCCATCGCGGGTGCACGCAGATGCTGCACAACCACCTGTCGGTGCTCGGCCGTTTTGGATGCGACCCCGAGACCATCGATGTCGAGGAAGTCAAGCAGAAGGCTGAGAGTCTGCGCGCGACTATCGAAGAGCGCAAAGCCGAGCTTGCATCCGTCGACGATGAGGATATGATTTCGGCTGGAGAAGCCTGGATTCATACCGAGGAGATCCACCTGAGCTGGTATGAGGCGCAGATTGAGTTCGCCGAGACCGGCAAGGAGAGCACCAAGCAGTAACGTCATCGTACGCATACCGCACGAGACACCTTAGGGGCCGCGAAACAATCGCGGCCCCTCTTGTTGTCGGGGCGTGCCATTGGGGACAGGCCAAATGTCTCGTATGGTTTTGGTCGGCAATTATGTATTGCCGACCAAAACCATACGAGACATTTGGCCTGTCCCCAATGGCACGCCCCGACAACAAGAGGGAAGGGCGAGTGGACCGATAAGCCGGGTTCTGTCGAAGGACGGCCATTTATCTCGAACGACAGTCGCCTGCCGCCTCTAGCACGCAACCCGGATACGCGGCGGGCCACCGCATGGTATCCCTATTTGCGCTTGCTCCAGATGGGGTTTGCCAAGCCATGTCGTTGCCGACATGCTGGTGCGCTCTTACCGCACCGTTTCAGCTTTTCTCCCGTCGAGACGGGGGAGTCTTCTTTTCTGTGGCACTTTCCGTCGGGTTGCCCCGCCCAGCCGTTAGCTGGCATCTTGCCCTGTGGAGCCCGGACTTTCCTCGCATGCGATGCATACGCGGCCGTCTGGCCCACTCGCATGCTGTATTCTAACGCAACGTCAAAATCGCGGTACAATTTCCAACCAAAAGGGACAGTCCTTTTCGGTTACCAGGTTGGAGAGCCATGAGCACCTGTGCACTCGTCGCAGCAAGCGATTTCAATGCGAAGCATTTCAAGGCTTTATTCGAAGATGGTCGATTTGATGCGGTATATGCCGTTGATGGGGGCTTTGCGCATATCGAGGCTGTCGGCTGTGTGCCAGACATCGCCATCGGGGATTTTGACTCGCTCGGTTATAGGCCGAAATGTCGACGTGTGATTGAATTGCCGGTCGAGAAAGACAAGTCGGACTTGGAAGCGGCGATGGATCGGGCGATGACGCGCCAGTTCGACGAAGTGCTCATATATGGAGCGCTTGGCGGACGCCTCGATCACACGATGGCCAATCTGCAGATGTGCGCACGATTCGCAGAAAGCGGGATAGGCGTGACGTTCGTGGCGGACGACTATGCCATACGTATTGTCGTCGGGCCCGATGCGTATGAGCTCCCGCTGCTCGAAGAGGGGACCGTTTCGGTTTTCGCTGCCACCAACGAAGCGCATGGAGTCATCGAACGTGGCATGAAATATTCGATTGACGATGAGACGCTCACCAACCGAACCACTCGGGGGCTTTCGAACGAGCTGCAGGGTGTCGAGGCGGCCGTAGCTGTCGAAGAGGGCACGCTGTTCGTTTTCCATCCGCTTGCCTGAACTGAGGTGGCACATAGTTCCCTGGGAATGGTGTGCCACACCTGCGTTAATACTTGTTTAGTTGTCTCGCTTATGGGTGATGTTAACCCACTTCTGACACGGCCCCCATGGCCAGCGGCAGGGCTGCCCTCGCCGTGGAGTCCCATTTCGCCTGCTTGACCCAGTAGTCGTAGGAAGCTCCAGATCCACTTGAACCACGCCAGGTAGTTCCAGAGCCTTCTGGTGGCGACGCCGTGAAAGCCGTCGATGAACTCCATGATGCGGCTGTGCAGGTTGTTCACGCGGTTAATCGCGTGCGCCCCGGACGGGCTCGCCTCGTGGCGGCGTACGTCGAGGGACCTGAGCGGCTTCCTGTAGGCCTTCGCGCCGTCGGTCGCGACGATGGCGCCACTGGCGACCTTGCCCTCGAGGTAGGCCGCCGCGCGCTCCTCGGTGATGTTTCCCCGGCCGGCCATCTCGAAAAAGAAGTCGCCCGCGTCGTTGACGCCGGTCAGCACGCATATCTGCTCGTACTGGTCGATGCCTTCGGGCCTGTGGTGGGCCTTCCTGGGTATGCCGCATTCGGCGTTCTTCCTGTTGCCCTTGAAGCTCTCGCGAAGATAGCACTCGTCCACCTCCATGCCGTCGCCGGCGGCGCTGCGGAACGCGGGCATGTTCTGGGCGATGCACTCGAGCACGCGATGGCGCATGAAAAAGGCCGTCTTCAGGCTCACGCCGCACCTCTCGGCCGATTCCCGCAGGGACAGGACGTCGACGTGGCACTCGGCGAACTTCATCCAGGTCGCCCGGTCGAGCTTCGTCGTCGCGAACACCTTGTTTGTGCGCGCCGTAAACGTGCGCGTGCACGACCGGCAGAGGTAGCGTTGGCCGCCGTCGCCGTCGCGGCCTTTCTTCACGACATGCCACGACCCGCATCGCGGGCATGCCGTCTCGGGACGTTCGGGCTGAACGCCCAAGGCGAGGTTGAAGAACTCCTCGTCGATCATCTTCTTCAGCGACATGAGCGCCTCGGCCCTCTCCTCGGGCTCCATCTGCGGCAGGAACTGCCTGGCCAACGTCGTCAAGATGTCTTCCATGTTGTTGACCCCCTTCTGTTGACTTGGTCATTCTCCCAGTCCTGGGTCCAAAACCGTGTACCACAAGACGGACA
>CACZIP010000064.1 GCA_902781245.1 uncultured Coriobacteriaceae bacterium
TATATCCGTATGGCGTCGAACCGCGAGGCAAGTTAAGCGAGGTAAGCCCGAAAGAGCTGTTTTGCGCTCCATGCAATCCGACAAAAGCGTCCCGATGCCGGGAGGGTGATGCGAGGTCAAGTAAAAATCGTTGAGAGGCCTTGGCTCGAGCGATTTTTACGGCGAGCAAACCCTCCCGACATCGGGACGAATGCAAGCTATCTGTAAATAAACTTAAGGCAACAACAGCTTCGCGATCTGAACAGCGTTGAGCGCGGCGCCTTTGCGAATCTGATCGCCCACACACCAGAACTGCAGACCGTTCTCGATGGTCGGATCCTTGCGAAGACGGCCAACGTAGACGTCGTTCGTGCCCTCGAGCATGCCGGGCATCGGGTAAACCTTGTTGTCGGGATCGTCCATGACGGTGACGCCGTCGAACGCCTCGAGCGCCTCGCGAGCCTGCTCGACCGTGATCGGCTCAGCAAAGTCTACGTCCACCGACTCGGCATGGCAGCGGAGCGATGGCACGCGCACGCAAGTCGGCGCAACGGCGATATCGGCGTGGAAGATCTTCTTGGTCTCGACGACCATCTTCCACTCTTCCTTGGTCGAGCCGTCCTCGAGGAACACGTCGATATGCGGGATGCAGTTGAAGGCGATCTGATGGGCGAAAGCCGAGATGGTCAGCTCGTCGCCGCGCTTGCCATCGAGGAACTCCTGCGTCTGGTCGTAGAGCTCTGCCATCGCGGGAGCACCAGCACCGCTGGCAGCCTGGTACGAAGACACGACGACGCGCTTGATGGGCGATACGTCATGCAGGGCCTTGAGGGGAAGCGCCATGATGATGGTCGTGCAATTCGGGTTCGCGATGACACCGTTGTGCCAAGACGCGTCGTCGGGATTGACCTCGGGAACAATCAGCGGCACATCGTCTTCCATGCGGAAAGCGCTCGAATTGTCGATCATGACGGCACCGGCGGCAGTGACCGCTTCGCGCATCTGCTTGGACACGCCCGCGCCAGCGGAGAACAGCGCGATATCGACGCCCTCGAACGCTTCGGGGGTCATCTCCTGCACGGTCAGCTCGCCTGCGGGAACCTGGCCGCAGCCTTTGAACTCGATCTTCTTGCCTGCGGAACGAGCACTTGCCAGAGCGCGCACTTCGCTTGCTGGGAAATCGAGATCGTGCAACACGTTCATGAACTCCTGACCCACGGCACCCGTCGCTCCAGCAACGGCCACAACAGGGTTGGCAGGCATTTTCTTATTCCAAGTCATCGCGTTCTCCTTAAGCTATATCTAACAGGAACGTTGGTAAGATAGTAGCCGTTCAAAGCCGTCAATGCGCGCAAGAAAAGAAAAGCGGCCTGGAAAACCAGGCCGCTGAAACGCATTTTTAACATGGCTTCTAGTTGTGCTTGAGCAGCTCCATCAAGAAATTGACGTTGTCGTCGAGGACGTCTTCGTCGATGTTTTCGAGCACGTCGTCGGCGCTGCCCTTGAGCGCGGGTTTTCCAGCTTCCTCGCCAAACAGATGCATTGTCTGGAAACCAGCCTTTTGAATAGTCGACGCGATGCTGTCAGAGCCCGCAAGGCTGATGCTGCCCAGCGTTATGCCCGTGGCGGCCTGCGCACCCCTCATATAACGCTTGATGCGAGACGAAGCGTTGACCTTCTTGAAGCGCCCCTCTTCGCTTGCGACGCTGAGGTTGCCCAGGCCAAGCGACTCGATTTCGATCACCATCGCTCCACGCAGCTCGGACTGATGCTCGTTGACGAACGCCAGAGCTCCATCGTGGGCATCCGTATCCGAACCGATTGCAACAAACCAAATCTCCGTGTTGTAGAGCGGGTTGCGGAAGTGATAGATCTTCTCGATCTCCTCAGCCACAGCAACGTCTTCCTCTACCTCTATCAACTCGTTCGGCTCATCAGCCGAGGAGTTTTCGCCCGACTTCGTGTCGACATGACCAAGGCGCACGCGCGAGAACGCACCGCCGAACCAGCGGCGCTTGCGCTTGCCGCCACGCTTGCTGTCGCGACGGGTCTCGTAGTAGTCGTCGTCCTCTTCTTCGGCGTAGAAATCCGAGTACTGATCTTCGTACTGGTCGTCATACCCGCCTGCGGGCCTTCCGCTATCCCTGCTGTCAAGGCGCTCGTCGTACAATTCCTCCTGATTGAGGTCGTACTGGTCGTCATAGCTACCCATCGGCGCATCGGCATAGCTGATTTCCATGTCGTAATCGACCTCGGGTTCTGCAGCCGGCTCGATGGGCGGCAGCTGCTCGATTGCGGGAACCGCGCGTTCAACCGGCTTCTGGCTGACATCCTGGCCTGCATCTCGCATGCGGATGACGCCCGACATGGACGGAACGTCGGCGCGAAGCTTCCTGAACATGCCGGAGCGGGAGGGGGCGAGACGCTCGGTCTTCTGCTCCTCCTCGATCGACGGCAACGACGAAATGCGCTTGCGCGTTTCCTCAGTTGCGGGCTCTTCTTCGGCAATTTCACTTGCAATCGGATCCCCTGCCGCAGCAAGTTCCGCGGCGAGATCAGCCATGCTTATCGGAGCGACGGCCACCGTTTCGCTCGGCGACGGCTCTGACTCCTCGTTGTACACGACGGGCAGGAACCCAGGCTCGGCATCCGGAACAGGAATTGATTCGAGCTCATGCTCGGGCTCGGGCATAGGTTCTTCCACCTGCTCCTCCCCGGCAACGGGGGGAGCAGCGGCCGCAATTGCTTCGCGCGCTGCAGCTTCGCGAGCGCGACGCTCCTCTTCCAGACGAGCGCGCTCTTCTTCTTGGCGAATGCGCTCACGTTCAGCCGCTTCGCGCTCGGCGGCTTCGATAGCGTCGACATAGCGGGAGCGCTGAATCTGCCCCGTTTGCTCAGTGGGACGCTTTGCTTTTTGCTGGGCTGCGACAAACCAGCTCGGCGCATTCTCAAAGCCGCTGTCAACAGGTTGCTCATCAGGCGTTTCGTCTTGCACAACCTCAACTGGCCTTTCAATAGCCTCGTCAACGACAGGCTGCTCGAGCGGCTCTTCTTCGATTTCGTCTGCAGTGGAGGCCTGTTCAGATTTGACGCTTTCTGCAATAGCTCGCGAGTTGACCAGATTCGAAGCAACCGAACCGTATACGCGACGCTCCACCGGCTTGCCGGTGAGCGCAGCGATGGCGGCCTTTGCGGAAAGCAGGCGCTCTTCGTCGTCAAGCGGCTCCATCTCGGGAGGCGTGAGACGCTCGGCTTCGTAATGGATCTCGGCTCCCTCAGGAACCAAGCCGCTTGCTATGGCAGCTGCCTCGCCATGGATGGCAATCCCCTCGACGTCTTCGGCCAAATCTGCTTCGCTCACGCTTCCCCTGCTGATGCGGCGTGCGACCTCCATCATGGCGGCTACGCCGGAGGCGTTGTTGTTGGCTCCCTCGTTGTAGGGAGCAATTTGCACGAGCACGGCCTTCACGATGGGAAGCAGCACCACAAGAAGCACCAATACGGTGATGATGTTGAAAACGATAGCCCCAACACCACCGATTCCGCCGATGAAAATCCTGACGAGCAGCAGAACCGCTGCAACCACCGCGGCAACCGCGCAAGCAAGACCGATGGGCAGACCGAACGACTCGACCCTCTCCACAAGAGCAGGCGTGACCTTGCCAGAATCATAATGGGCAACGAGCACGATCTTGCGCGAACGCGCACCCTTCTTGGAGGAGCTGTTTTCGGAGTTGGGCTGATACTTGGCGACGACATTCTGGCTGGCGCTGCGGGCAAGAGCACGTGTGATGAGCGGACGATCGAACGCCTCGAGCACGTAGACTGCCGCAGCAACAGCTCCAAGCACGAAAGCCGGTACAGCCAGTGCGGGAACGACCATGGCCAAAATGCTAACCACTATGATCACGGCGCAACATATTGCCTGAACGAAGGGGAAGTTCGAAGAGCTCGTGAACTCCTCGATTTCTGCGTGGAAATTGGCTTCTTTCTGAAGTTGGTCGGCTATGTAAAGCGCAGCGTTCTGCTCTTCTTCTGTCCCTGCGGGGCGTGCGCCAATTTCTTTCGACAGATACTCAACATGTTCAAGTGGTTTAGTCATCGATGGACCTTCCAATTACAATTTCCGTTCTGCACACAATTATTTTGCAGTATACGCCATTTTCAGCTTTGTACAGGAACTATAAGCGGTCGTCATGTATCTGACACGCCTACATCATCAAACTGCACAGAAGAGGGTCTTTTCTATTTTTTCGCGATTAGGATGACAAGTACGCTCTGATATCGGCGTCAGCTTCTGACACGCCATCTCGCGCTTCGTTGTATTTCTTCGCATGTGGGGCGATTTCTTTTTCGAACGCGCTTCTCACCTGGTCGTCGATGAGCAACGGGAGTTCTTGCGCAAGTTGTGCTGCCTCTTCATCAACCTCGTTGTAGGCGTTGTTGTTTGCGGTAGCCTGCTCGCGATCGCCGGCGACGAGCGCATCCGCTGTCGCGATCGCATAATCCAGCGCCTCGATCCTTTTGCTCAGATATTCGATCTGGGCCGAAAAATCAACCGATTCGTGTCGGTACATTACCCCTTCGAGATCGGTTCGCGCTTCGGCAAATTGATCGCGCGCTTCTTGCGTCATCTGCTTGGCGGACTCAGTTGACTCATCAGTTGATGCGTTGTTGGCAGAAGCCGTTGCCTCGCGCGCCGCCCTATCCGCATTGAGGACCTTGTTCCACGCCTTCTTGGAGACATCGAGCTCTTGATCGAACAGATCAGCGACCCCGAGGGCGCTCTTTGCTGCCGCAAGCATGTCCTTTCGCCCGTTGATGGCATTGCCCATCTGGGTCAAAGCGACCGTATCTCTATCACCCATTGCATACGGGATGGTCTTCTCGGTGGTGTCCGAAACAGCGTCGAGCTTTTGCGCAATCCAGTCGAGCTTCTTTTTCGACTCAATTCTCTTCTCGTACATGTTCGCAGCAAGCGGATCTGTCATTACGGCGTCCACTTTGACGAGCTCTTCGTCAATTGCCGACAAATCAGAGACGAGAGCGTTGTATCGATCGGAAAAATCGACTTTGCTCTGGTAGAAGCTGTATCCCGCGTATCCGAGGGCTCCCAAAGCAGCGACGATAACGAGCGCCGTAATCACCCTGATTCGAATAGCACGCGCACGGCGTATTTTCTTTCGACGTTCGACCTCGGGAATAGCCGAAAGCGTCGACGTGCCGGCCACGCCGTGGTAGCTGCCACGTGAGGCGCTTGGCGTCTTTGCAGCACGGGGACTCTTTTTGTTGTTGTCGTCAAGTTGTGACCGAGCTGCATCGAGCACATCGAACGACAGCTCGTTCGACGAACCTGCCGTATGACGCTTGATATGTAGAAAATCGAAGCTACCCGGCATGATGTCACCTGTTCATCAGCTGTAACGCAGTCGCTATTTCGTCTACCGTGCACACGCGAACCGTCTTCGATTGCAGCGAACCGAGGAAGGTCTTCCCGTAGCTTTTCGTTAACAAGCGTTTATCCGCCAGGACGAGCACACCATGATCGTCCGCTTTTCTGATCAACCTACCTGCTGCTTGCTTCGTTTCGATGACGGCCTGCGGCAGCACGTAGCGCCACCACGCCCTATCGTCACGTGCCGCGCGCTCGCAGTAAAGGGGGTCGGTAGGCCGAGCGAAGGGAAGCTTGGGAATCACGACGCCCCTCAGCGTCGAACCAGGCGCGTCGAATCCTTCCCAGAACGACTTGAGGGCGAAGAGCGATAGATGCTCGTCAGCCAGGAATTCATCGCGCAAACCCTTGACCGAAACACCCCACCTTTGGCATACAACACGCAATTCATCGACTTTGAGCTGGGGGTTTACGAAATCATAGCATTGTTCCATCTCGCGACGATTCGTGAAGAGCGTGAGCATCGAGCCCTTCTGAGCGCGGTGCAATTTCACAAGCATGTCCTCGAGCGCGCTCAAATAGTTTCGGTCGTTCGGCTCGGGCATGTCTTTCACAACATATACGACCATGTTGTTATCGAAATCGAAATGGGAATCGAGCAGCAGCTCGCGCGCCTGCGAGAACTCTCCCCTGTTCAACCCTACAGCAGACTCGAAAGAATCGAACTTGCCCGCAATGGACAGCGTCGCCGACGCAAATGCAACCGAATGGGTGCGCGTGTAAAGCGTCTCGTTCATCTTCTCGCCAACATCGAGGAGAAGCGCGGCAACGACATCGTTCTGCTTGTCTTTCTTGCGGTTCAACGTTGCCTGATAAGCGTAGTTCTCGGGCGCAATTTCGAAAATCAGCTCAGCGGCGTTGCGCACATCGCGCAGCTCCATCGCAACGGAAGCAATCTCGCGCTGGGCGACAGCCGCCTCGTCGATTCCCTCAAGATAAGCGACGAGGTCTTGGGCGGCTTTGATGAGCTTGTCGGCAGCTTCGACAAGAGCCCGGGCAACAAGCCTGACATCAGAAAAGACTTGCGTTTTGCGCACGTCGTCGTTGATCCAAACGTCTACTTTCTCGTATCCGTTCGATTTCCTCGTCGGATCGAAATAGAGCAAGTCTTTCACATGCGCGTTGTAATCATTGACCGCTTGAGCAAACCCCTCGCCCGCTTCGCGCGCTTTGGAAGATAGGGCGAAAAAGACCGTCAGCTGCTCGCCGTCGGCGTTTTCCACGCTCCTCTCGGCACGCGTGAATACGTTTCGCGAGCCTCCTGCAGCAGAAACGCGCCCGGCGATGCGGGCAATCGCCTCCGAATCAACCGCCTCGGAAAACGCTGTCCGGGCTTCGTTTTCGGCAGAATGCGCCTCGTCGATGACCCAATGACGCACCGTCGGCAACAACCCGCCATCAGCAGCAAGGTCGCAAAACAGCAGCGTGTGGTTCGTCACGATGACGTCGGCCGTTTCCGCCCGACGACGTGCGCCGTGGACAAAGCAGAGCTTGCCGAAGAAAGGGCACTTTCTTCGCAGGCATTCGTGGCTTTTTGTCGTGATCGAATAGCGTGGCAGAGCACGGTAGTCTATCTTGAGCGAATCCATGTCGTCGAACTCGGATTGCTCTATGTATGAAAGAAGGGCTGCAAGAGAAGGCGCCTGAGACACGGACTGGCCGGCAACCTCTTTCATTGACGGACCGTTATCGACTATGCGTGATATTTTCCTCAGGCACGGGTAATGTGACATTCCCTTCAAAGGAGCCCATAGCAGGGGTTCCGCATGAGAATCGAGCTGCTCGAGAGCATCCGCCAATGCGGGCAGCTCGGAATAGACGAGCTGGTCGAGAAGGGAGTTTGTCTTTGTGGCAACCCCCACGGCGATGCCGTTTGACTTCGCAGTGAGCACGGCGGGAATAAGGTACGCCATCGATTTGCCAACCCCGGTACCTGCTTCGACCACGATGTTCTCGCCTGCTTCGAAGGCGTCCCTGATTGCCATGGCCATCTCGTGCTGTTCGCTACGCGGTTCGTAGTCGTCGTAAATGCTGCCGAGCACTCCGTCGCTGCTGAAGGCGTCATCTATCGTCTCCCTGGAAGGAAACTTCATTTGGGCGACAATGTCATCTGCGTCTTTTCGCGCAAACCGGGAAGGAAGCGTTGTGATCCTGCGCTGCCTCATCGCATGCAGCGAGAACAACTGCTTTGAATTAACATCCACTCCCCCATCCGGCTCCGCCATCATCTTCGCGATGACCTCGAACACCAATTGGGTCGACCATTCCACCGGCATCGCCATATGCGCAATTTCATTGACAAGCTCGAATGGCATGCATGTGATCGCCGCAAGGAGAATGCGGTAGACCACGCAGGTGGCAGCAACATCGTCATCGGCACGATGAGTTGACGTTGGCGCACCGAACGTGTGGACGAGGTCGATAAGCCTGTGCGACTTGAGTCGTGGCAGAGCAATTCGAGACAAGTCGAGCGAATCGACCCATGCGTTTTCGAGAAGCGGGTAGCCTTCCGGATGCCGTGTCGTGAACGTTTTGTCGAAACCGACGTTGTGAGCCACCATGATGGCATCGCCCGCAAAGTCCACCAAGCCTGCAAGGGCTTCCTGTGGCGAAGGGGCATCTGAAACGTCTTCTTCATGGATGCCCGTGAGATGAATGATCTCTTCCGGCAAAGGTTTGCCTGGATTTACGAACGTGACATACCAATTTACAACGACGCCGCCTTCGAGTTTGGCTGCTGCAATTTGAATAAGCTCGTCATGTGTGAAGGAAAAACCGGTCGTTTCGGTGTCAACCACTACGACGTTGCTGTCGAGAACACCGAAGTCTGATTTTGCCGCGAGCTCTGGAAGCGATTCGTAACGAGCGACCACGTCTTCTGGCGTGCCGTCGAGTATGTAATCCCTGATATTCGTCATTGGTGCATTGTACCCGCGCGTGCATGCCGTTTTCGTCACTATTGAAAACTAACAGAGAACCTTACCGCCTATCTTGCTGGAACGATATTGTCTGGTGATGGTACACTCGGTTTGGAAACAGGCGCAGGAAAGGCACGTCATGGACCAATCGTACGTAGGGTTTTATGCTCGATTCGAAACCGCTTCCAAGAACCAGGGATCTTTGCTCATGGGCCCCGATTTCATTGTGGGCGACGACTTGGAAGTTGAGTTCAGAACAGAGGACGGACGCGTTGTCGCATGGTTGAAGAACAAGTTCGGTGCCGAGACCGGCTTCCTCAACGCAAACGACTCCCGCAAACTACAACTTGCCGCAGCCCGCGACCAGAAGATTCGAGCCATCTTGTCGTTCGTTGCTTATTCTGACGAGCCCGACCCCGGTTTGTATTGGGGCCAAGTTGCCCTCTTCTGCTACAACCCCGCTTACGCTGAACAAATGGATGCGTTCGTTGATCGAGTTGCTACAAAGATTGCCGAGGGAGTTCGTCCGGTCATCGATTTGGGCAGCAGCGGTGTTTCCAAGATTTTCGAAGAGACCGACTGGGTTCCCAACGACACTATTCCGCTCCCTGAAAAGAAAATCGGATCTGCTGTCCTCAAAGACCATCAATCAATGTCTGAGAAGATGATCGAGCAAGGTCGAGCCGGCAATAAAGGCTGCTATGCAATCAGCTGGATTTTCATCGCGCTGGTTGTGGTTGCGGTCTTGTTCGGCCTTCATTCGATTGGCCTTTTC
>CACZIP010000065.1:0-3280 GCA_902781245.1 uncultured Coriobacteriaceae bacterium
GCTGTCGAAATCAATGGTGCAATCCAGTGGGATGTCGCTCGGCAATTCGAGCAGGCGGCTTTGCGTAGTCCCTATAACAACTTCGCGTTTCACGTCGATGACGAGGTCGTCTTCAGAGTGTTCCAGCACGTCGAGGAGCGCTGGGATGTTCATGGTGCAAATGCGGTCATCGCCATCGATGACGCGGAAATACTTCCCGCTTGCGTTCTCGATGCCGGCATTGATTGCCGACCCGTGCCCGCCGTTCTGCTTGCTCACGAGCTTGAAGATGCTCGGGTAGAGCTTCTCGAACTCGTGGGCGATGAGTGCCGTGTCATCAGTCGACCCATCATCGACGATGAGCACCTCGAGCCGATCGTCGATTTCGCCAGCGCAATAGCTTGCAAGACTGTCGGGAAGGTAGCGCTGAACGTTGTAGCTCGGTACTGCGACGGTCAAGATTTTGCTCATCGGCCAGACTTCACTTTCGCGTAGAAGGTTCTTCCATGGTAACGGACGAGATGGATAGCGTTTCCAATGGCAAGCAGCGCCGGGATGTTATGGCTGTTCAGGATTTGCAGGCAAAGCTCGAGGACCCTGCTGTCGAGGGCGCGTGCATGGGGCACGAGTTCGACGAACAAATCGTCATCGAACAGCCTTTCAAGCCATGCTTTCTGCTGAGCTATGGTCATGCGCGCTTTCGGGTTCGTGTTTTGCTCGATGCTGGAAAGGATAAATCGAGCATACAGTGCACCGAGTATCGAGCGGGCTTCCTCGTCAAGAGCTCCTTGCTCATCGACGAAATCGCGCAATTCCTTGATGCGCCGCTTATGCATGTCGAAATAGTTCGGGACGAATTCGTTGGTGAGGTTGCTTTTCAGGCGCTTGGCATAATGGTAGGGCCTCGCTGAAATAGTGGTAACGGATTCGCAATGCTTCAGATAGGCGATGTTGAACAGGATGTCCTCGATGAGCGGCACGTCGTCCTCGAATGCAAGCTGTGCATTGCGGATGATGTCCATCCGGTAGACTTTGTTCCAGGGATATCCAAGATGCGTCTGTCGCTCGAGCTCGAGGGCTTCTCGGGCAAGCTCCGGGCCTTTGTTGAAATGACCGGCATCAAGCTCGACTACGTTGTCGTAAAGGTGTTTGTTGGTCGGATCGTAGTATTCCTGCGTGTGGCCGTATATGATCAAGTCAGCAGGTGTTTCCTCGATTGCAGCGTAAACCAATTCGAACATGTTGGAGTCATAGCGGTCGTCAGGATCCAAGAAAAGAATCCATGGGCCGCGGGCGTGCTGTATGCCGGTATTGCGTGCCTGCGAAACGCCGAAATTGCAATCGTGATGGATAATCGAGACGCGATCATCGCAGGCAGCAAGGTCTTCGACGATTGCAGTCGAACGGTCGGGTGAACAGTCGTCGACGACGATGAGTTCGAAATCAGTGAATGTTTGCGTCAATATGTCAGCGACTGAATCAGCTATGTACTGTTCGACGCCGTAGACCGGCATCACTATGCTAAATAAGGGCTGCTTTGTTTTTGGGCTTGGCATGGTGATTACGCCTGCAACTGCCGATAAGCTTCGCAGACTTCGCTAACATCACCGATCATGCGCATATGGCCTTTTTCGATCCAAACGGCTTTTTCGCAGACGCGTTCAACCTGGTCGATGCTATGCGAAACAAAAAGGAGCGTCGTGCCGTGCGTATCGACCAATTCACTAATCCTTTTCTCGCATTTCTCTTGGAACAAGAAGTCGCCTACTGAAAGCGCCTCGTCTACAACAAGTATGTCAGGAATGGTGGCAGTGGCAACGGAGAATGCAACACGCGCAATCATGCCCGATGAATAGTTTTTCATGGGCATATCGAGGAAGTCTCTCACTTCAGCGAAGTCTACGATGCTTTCGAATCGATCATCGATGAATGCTTTGCTATATCCAAGTAAAGCCCCATTTAAATAAATGTTTTCTCGTGCAGTGAGCTCCATGTCGAATCCGGCGCCAAGCTCAATGAGGGGGGCGATGGAGCCGCCTATAGCGATGCGTCCTTTTGAAGGTTCGAGAACTCCGGCAATGATTTTCAACAGGGTCGATTTTCCAGATCCGTTTGTTCCAACGATGCCCCATCGCTCGCCACGCATGACCAGGAAATCGATATCGTCGAGTGCTAAGAACTTTTTAAAATGCAAGTTTCCTTTGGCGAACGCAAGGAAGTACTCTTTCAATGAGTTCAATTGCTCAGATGCCATATTGAACATCATTGAAACATGGTTTATGACAACTATGGGTTCATTCATTGCGATAGCCTAAATATAAAGAATGAATTTGCTTTCGGTTTTTCGGAATACGACCAAACCAATAATAAAAGTGATAACTGCGGCAGCGATACATGCAATCATCTGGCCAGTTGTAGGCAAGCTGTTCCACATCATGATGTCTCGGAAAAAAGTGATGTAGTGGTACATGGGGTTAAATTGCATAACCGTTTGCATCCATCCATCGAGCATTTCATAGGGATAGAACAGAGGGGTTGCATATGTCCAAGCAGTAATGACTACGGACCACAAATGCATAACATCTCGAAAGAAAACGGCCAAGGACGATAGAAGCAGACTCAAACCAGTGCAAAAAAGCGTGAGCAGTATTACGAGCAAAGGCAAGGCCCACAATATATGAATGGATGGCAGTACGCGAAACCAAGCCATGACGCCGATCGCCGCAATCATGGATAATCCGAAGTTTACGAGCTCAAAAACAACTTTTTCAAGTGGGAAGATGAGTTTTTCGATTCGGACCTTCTTTATGAGCGCCTGCGATTCGGTGATGGAGGTCATTGCTGCTGCTGTGCTTCTGCTCATGTATTCAAACATGATAGTGCCCAAAATGAGATACACGGGGAAGTTCTCGATTTTGAATCGGAACATGTATGAAAACACGGCCGCCATGACAATCATCATCAACAGCGGGTTCAACAAGCTCCACAGCACTCCCAGCATGCTTCGGCGATACTTGAGTTTAAAATCGCGGCTCACCAAAGATTTGAGAACAAAGATGTTCTGGCGAAGCTCATCGCGATTGCGACGAGTCGATACAAGCTGATAGGCCTCGTCGGTGCTCATGAGGACATCTGTGCAATTGTCGTTTTGTAGGGCGTTTACCATGGCTCCGTATTATAGCAGTGGGAATTGAGGATATTCATGCCTTCATGTTTAAAGGATTAACTGCAGGCGGCGTGGGAATGGCAAGAATCTTGCATAAGCGCGTTTGTATTCAGCGGGGACGTAAGGGGAACTCTT
>CACZIP010000065.1:3346-15017 GCA_902781245.1 uncultured Coriobacteriaceae bacterium
TTGAGCTATCTGCAGGTCGGGGTCGTTTTGGTCAAAATCGTGGCTAAGCATTTGCAAGTATGCGCAGCCTCTGCATGCATGGGCCGATAAAATCTGCGGGCATTCAGCGTCATACTTGCGAAGCACCCTGTTCATCTCGTCCCATCTGTCTGTAATGATATGCCAGTCCTTTAAATGGCTAAGCGTGCCATCTTCGAATTCGCGGTAGTAATAAACCGGCTCTCCAAGCCATACAATGTTTCGTGCTGCAATCATGGTTTCGATGAAAAATGGATTGTCTGCCCATCCTGCTCCAGGAATGGGCAAAAAGCGAATTCCAAACTCATCGAGAAAATCTTTTCGGTACAACGCAGACCAGATGCTAGGGTGAAGTGCAAGGAGTTGCGGGTATTCAGCAATGGAGAAGGGCTGTTTTTCAGGGTTGACAAGGCTGAGGTGAATGCATGGTTCTTCATGAATAGCTTGTTCACGGTTTTGAATCACTCGCCAGTATCCGCCTTTGACGATGTCAATCCGTCCCGTCCCGTTTTCGTGCGTATATGCGCATTCGAGCAATCGCTCATACATAGACGCATCAGCCCAGTCATCTGGTTCGATTATTGAAATCCATTCGCCCTGAGCGTCCGCCAAGCCTCTGTTTAATGAGCTTCCATAGCCACTATTTGGCTTATGAATCACCTTGATGCGGTCATCTCTGCCTGCAAGTTCATCAGCTAGAGCTTGGCTGCCATCGGTTGATCCGTCATCAATGAGCAAGATTTCTAGATCGTGTACGGTTTGATTGCAGATGGAATTAACGCATTGCACCAAATAGGGCTCAACATTGTAAATCGGAATGAGCACAGATATCTGAGGCTTGTTCATCGCTTTTCTTCTCATGTGTGTATCCATTTTCTTTAATAATATCTCATTGTATAAATACGGTACAATTCACGAGTCAATCTGGATAGGCAAAAGCATTGTGAATAACCAAATGAAATGCGAAAACATCACAATAGAACCACTTGCTATAGCTTTGCGAGGCGAACAGGGCTCGATAGCATTATTTGAATGCTCTTTAGACAATTGCGAAGAAGAGAAACTGCATTTGTGGGCAACATGCGGAGAGCGCAAACGCTTCCCCGTGCCAACAGAAGCTCGTTTTGCAGAGCGAAAAGATGGGGTTTTACGGTTTCAGGCAGCAGTAAAAATGCCAGCTCAATACACAGCGTGCACGTTACATGTCTGGGTTGTCGATGGGCTGAAAACAAAGACCAAGTCGTGTCGTATTTCTGACGCAAACTTTCGCAAGCTTGCTCCAGCTGCGTATAATGCAGAAAACGATAATCAGTATCATGAATGGTTTTTAGCGCATCGACTTAATGATGTGGAGCTTGAAAAGTGCCGAAACGAGGCGAAGAAGCTAGAAAAACAACCGTTGATCAGTATCGTAACTCCTGTCTATCGGACGCCAAAGCTGTATTTGAAAGCGATGATTGATTCAGTTTTGGCTCAGACTTACACGAGATTCGAATTGATTATTGTGAATGTTAGCGGGGAATGCGCCGATGTCGATGCTGTGTTAGGCGGCTACGATGACAAACGCTTGCGGGTATTGCTGGCGCCCAACAAGACCATCCCCGAGAATACAAACGTTGGGATCGAATCTGCGCGAGGGGATTACGTAGCTTTTATCGATCACGATGATTTCATTGAGCCAGATGCACTGTTTCGCTATGTCGAAATGCTTAACAAGTACCCAGAAACAGACCTGCTGTTTTGCGATGAAGATTTGTGGATCGAAAGCAATGGCGATGGAAGGTTCGCCGGCGCTCGTTTTAAGCCTGGATGGAACCCTGACTTGCTTTTTACTCATAATTACGTTTGCCATATGCTCATGGTTAGCAAGTGGGCGTTGGGCAGGGTTGAGCTTTCAGATCCTTTGGTAAATGGCGCACAAGACTACGATTTGACCTTGAAGGTGTCAGAGATCGCCCGCGGAATACGGCATGTTCCAAGAATGCTCTACCATTGGCGCGTTCATCCCGCCTCGACTGCGGCGAACCGCGAAAGCAAGCCTTATGCGCTTGAAGCAGGAAGACTGGCGGTTCAGGGGCATTTCAATAGGCGTGGCCCTCATGCTGAGGTTAGCTATGGAACGGCGCCGTTTTCGTACCGTGTGGAATACGATACGGTGAACCCAAATGAAATCACTATTGTTGTATACAACAGAAAAATGCGCATGTTACCTGAACGATTTGGTTATGCCTACTCCCTGGGAGGCAAGATCGAGATAGTCGTCTGCTCACTTGATTGCATTAACGAAGCCATTGACATGGCGCAAGGAAGCATAGTGGTTTTGTTGGACGAATCCGTTGAAGTATCGGGGGAGTTGTGGCTAAAGGAGCTTGCACGTCAGTTGGTGCAACCGCAAATTGGCTGCTGTGCTCCATTGTTGCTTGATAAGAGAGGCATTGTCCAATCTGCCGGGATGTCAATGTCTCGTGAAGGATATTGCTGGCATAGTCATAAAGGCTATCCAGAAGAAGACGTTGGTTATATGACGATGCTTGAGCACGTACATGACGTGAGTGCTGTATCGATAAAATGCCTCGCCCTTTCGAAAGGTGTGTTTGAAAGTGTGGGAGGATTCGATGAGTCACTTGTTGATGAAGCCATGGCCTTCGATTACTGCGCAAAAATATACGATGCCGGTTTTTTGACCGCGATGGTTCCTTCTGTTTCAGTTGTTGCCTCAAATGACTCTTGCCTAGAAGGCGCAAATCGAATCGTTGTTTCTGATTTATCCGCTGATCGAGCATTATGCGAGGATGATCCATACCGAGATACATTCTTCAATTACGATTTCGGGGGCTATGGAATACCTACATGAAAATGCAGGTTTGCATAATTGGAGCGGGGACGCCAGGCGTTTTTCGAAGCTGATATACTTCTTGACATTGAGTTACATTGCCCAAAGGAGGCTTTTATAGTATGGATGCATCGGTTGTCATTCCGACAAAGAATGGCGGTGATCGTTTTATCGATGTGTTGGCAATGGTGACAGCGCAGGTCACATCGTTCGACTACGAAGTGATTTGCGTAGATTCGGGGTCAAGCGATCAAACCGTAGACGTTATCAAGGCCTTTCCAAAAGCGAAGTTGTATCAGATTCCCGCTGAAGACTTTGGACATGGAAAAACACGAACATGGGCTGCAGGGAAATGCAGCGGAAAGTACATCGTCTTCATCACGCAAGACGCATTGCCGACCTCTGTTTTATGGCTTCAGAATTTTGTCGATGCAATGAAAGAGTTCCCTGAGGCGATTGCTGGCTTTGGCGCACATGTTCCTTATCCCGAGTGCAATTATTTTGATGCGCGGGATATTTCTGGTTTGTTCGAGAGCTATGGCAACAAAAACAAAGTGATCCAGGTTGATGACCTCGATAGATTTAAAGTTGATATGGTCTATCGCATGGGTTTCGCTTTTTTCTCGGACAACAATGCTTGTGTCCGTCGGGACCTTTTTTTGGAAGATCCATATCCTGATGTCAGTTTCGCTGAAGATCAGTTTTGGATGTTGAAGAAAATGGGCGAAGGATACAAGAAAGTTTATGCGCCCGCTGCTGCGGTGTTCCATTCGCATAACTACAATCTCATAGAACTACTTCAACGTGCGTATGATGAGCATCGAGCGTTGAAGAGGCTTTTTGACTGGAATCCTGTGCCGAATGGAAAAAGAATTCCACTATCAACTTTGGAGCTGTCAAGAGCCGATTGGTCTTATATACGGTCGCTCCCGCTGTCAAAGTTCGAAAAAGCAGAGAATTGTCTATACTCGGTGTTTCGAAATGGAGTAAAGCTTCTGGGAGCTCATGAAGGAGCCGTCTACGATGACGTATCGCCCAATCGTCAGCGTCGTATGGACATTCTGTTTTCGCAATACCTTCGAGAGCTAAAACGATAATTTGGTTGGAGTTGATTATGTTAGCGCCTGACAACGAAACACTTGTTGGTAAAAAAATTGCCTGGCTTGTTCCTTTGGTTAAGCCAGGGTCCGGTGGTCTGCAAACAGTGTTTCGCCACGTGTCCTACCTGCAAAAAATCGGTGCTGAATGTCATGTTATCGGATGCTTCGACGAAGCAAGTGACAATGCATACTTCATGGCTGACATTTTGCGAGATTCGTACCAATGTGAGCCTGCCAAGATTCTTGATTCAGTGGAGGTGGAGGAGCAGTACGACATTGCTATAGCAACCCTTAATACTACTTTTCCATTTCTGTTTGCTTTGAACACGAAGAAACGCGCTTACTTCGTCCAAGATTACGAACCCTACTTCGATGAAGTTGGGAACAATTATATTAATGCGCAGAACACGTACCGGGATGATGTGTCAATTATCACTATCGGCAGATGGCTGGTGCATAAATTGAAGCGAACGCATGGGTTGCGGGTGCGTCATACCAACTTTGGTGCGGACCGGTCAATTTATCATCCTCTGAACACGACTAGAAAACGGGCGGTTTGCGCGATTGTCCAGCCCGACAAATCACGTCGATGCCCGGAACTAATTGCGGAAACCTTTGAACTGATTCACATGTTAGATTCCAGCGTGACCCTTATTGCATATGGATCTAATGAGCATTATCCATTCAAGGTTCCTGTCGAGAACAGGGGTCTCATTTCAAAACAAGAATGCAACAATCTATACAATGAGTGTATGGTCGGGCTGTGTGTGAGTGCAACTAATCCATCTCGAATTCCGTTTGAGATGATGGCAGCCGGCTTGCCCGTTGTGGATGTTTATCGCGAGAACACAGTTTGGGATTTTTCAGAAAAAGCAACGACTCTTGCGGTTCCAAATCCGCCGTCCCTTGCATCGGCTATTCTGCTTTTGCTTAACAGCCCCGAATTAATGAAAAGCTATTCAAACGCAGGGTTGGAATTCATGGATGCTCGATCGGGTTTGGTGGAGCAAGAGGATTTTGCTCGATCGTTGGCTGAAATTTTGGACGATGCTGACGAAGGCGACCTTTCCGTCACGAGACTTTACGAGTCAAAGGGCGTGAAAGCTGAAAAGGAAGTGCGAGACCTTTACGACACCATGAAAGCCGAAAGGGCTCTGCGTTCACTTACTCCGCCAGCCGTTACGATGACTGGGAGATATATAAAGGTCGAAATCAGTGGCATTTCGGATGAAGACATTAGAGCAGGTATTTTCGTGGTGGTTTCGGCAGAGGACGATCCGTTGCTGCGCCTTGAGTACTACGAAGCATTTCGTGCCACCAGTGAATCTTACGTTGCTCAGGTTGATGTTTGTGATTTCGACACGAACCCGAGCCTTCTTCGGTTACGCGTTATCCGCAAGCCGATTGATGATAATCCGGAATTCCAGCTCGTGGAACGGTCGATTAGGGTGGCGAGAGATGTCGAAAGATATGGCAAGCTGGCAGTGAGCCGCGCGGAATACGAGCTCGATGATGGGCACAATTTAAAACTTGAGTTTGGAACCGTCCCATTTGTCCGCAATGCCAAAACTGTTGTCAAGTATCTGCTCAAGCCCGATTCGGCGAGGGCTCTCAAGAAGAAGATACAACGCTTCCGCTGAGCGATCTGTTCGTTTTGATTCATTGGAGATGCCTGGGAGCGAGTAGTTGATGCGTTCTATTTATACGATTAAGAAAAAAGTACTGTTCGTGCACGATGTGTGTGCAATCGTTTTGATTGCTTTGCTCTGTTCACTTTGCGCTCCCCAGGTGGCATATGCCTATGTTGATCCGTCAGTTATGACGTATACCATCCAGGCGTTGGCAGGGGTTGCCGTTGCCTTGAGCGCTCTTGCGGGAGTTGCATTTCGAAGAAGCCGTCGATTTCTCATGCGCGCGCTTGGTATTGACGAAAATGCACGTAAAGAAGTTGAACCTGAGGTACGTAGAGTCGATCCCGAAACCGCTTCTTTCATTGACAACAATACGCCTGCAGTTAAGGGCAGGGTGGAGAAGAGCGGTAGTAAAGAAAAGAACGAACATCATCAAAAATGGCTATGGCGCTTGGGCCTTTCGTTCGTAGTGTCAGTCTTCTTTATCGTTACCGTTTATACGATGCCTTCGTATGAGACTCTGGCGGGAAACCAAACAAGTCTCGTGTTTGGATTGAAAGATGTATGGCAGCCGATCGCTGTTGCCACATGCATTGCCGTTGTCGTCCTAACTCTAGTCATCTCCCTGCTAAAAGGGCGGGTTTTCAATGTGGTGCTTGCAGCTTTGTTTGCGTTTGGATTGTGTTGTTATTTACAAGCCATGTTTTTGAATGGCGGAATTCCCGTTACAGATGGAAGAGAAATAGACTGGCGAGAGCACAGGTTTACCGCAATCTGGACACTTGCTATTTGGGCTGTGGTGATAGGCGCTGCTCTGTGGGCAGGCGTTAAACATCGGCGTATAGCAACTGGCGTTATTACAGTTTTATCCGCGTCTTTAATCCTGGTTCAGGGGGTTGCAATCGGTAGCTTCTTTTCCGACATGGCCATTGCTGACGAAAAGCAGAATGCCGCTGATGCCGTTGCTGCAAATGATTACCAGATTACCGATAAAGGCTTGTTTACCGTTTCGCCCAATAGCAACGTCATAGTGTTTGTCCTCGATACATACGATACGACGGACATGATGCAAGTAATGCGAGACATGCCAGAGGTAAAAGATCGACTCGCTGGATTCACCTGGTTTAAAAACTCGGTTGGGTCTATGAGCCCTACGAGATATGGAGCGCCATATCTCTGGACTGGCATTTATCCTGAAGCTGACCAACCATTGGAAGAATTCATCGTAGACCGCTTCAAGAAGAACACGTTCCTTGACGATTTGGGGGATGCGGGCTATTCGATAGGGCTCTATACAGACACGATAGGGGACATGCTTCTCACAGACGAAGAGCGTCGCAATCTGATTTACGATAAAACAATCAACATAAAAGCCCCCGAATCCGGCTCTGTTCTGCTCGTGGATACAAAGGGCATATTGAAAACAACCTTACTATGTTCGCTGTATCGAAATCTGCCATGGTTTGCGAAACCATTTTTCTATTACACGACTGATGGCATGAATCAATCCATGGTCGTCGAGCGTTACGTAGGAGATTCTGAGGTCGAGGCTCCATACGTGATGGATGATGCGTTATGGTACGAAAGTTTGAAACAGAGAGGCCTTTCTTTCGAAGAGGGCTCAAACGGCGTTGGTGCATATAGGTATATTCATCTCGATGGAACCCATGGGCCGTATGTTCTAGACGAGTACGGTGGAAAGCCCGGGACATTGACCACTGTCGAAAAACAGGCATGCGGTTCAATGCGTATGGTTCTAGACTATATAGACGAGCTGAAACGTTTGGATGCTTTCGATAATTCGACAATAATAATCACTGCCGATCATGGTATCTGGTTTGAATCATATCCAGGTCCTTTGCCGTGGCTGAGCTCAGCTCTCATGTTGGTAAAGCCTGCAAATCAGTCGGATAATCAGGAATTGCAGGTTTCAAACGCCGAGATTATTGCGCACGATATTTTCCCAACCATCATCGAGGCAATTGGAGGCGATAGCCAGAAATACGGCGGCGCTTCGATTTTTGACCAGAACGAAGTGGGAAGGGACCGGCGATACGTGCTCACTCATTGCGTCTCTGGGGTCGATCAGATTTTGGTTGAATACAAAATCACCGGTGATGTTCTCGAATGGGACAGTTGGGCTGAATCGGGCGTTACGTGGGATCCGCAAAATACTCCTCAGCCCTAACGCAATCAGGCAAAGTGGCTGCTTGCGTTCGTAATGCTTGAGCGCGACCTGCAGCGGTTACGGTTTTTCTGCGTTGACACGATACCTTGATACAATAGTGCTCGTAGGTACGAGATGAAAGAAGATGCGCCATGAAGGGCATAATACTGGCTGGTGGTAGCGGTACCCGTCTTTATCCGCTTACGACAGTGACCAGCAAACAGCTGTTACCAGTTTACGATAAGCCGATGATTTATTATCCGATGTCGGTGCTTATGATGGCTGGTATTCGAGACATACTTGTTATCTCGACGCCGACGGATTTGCCAAATTTCGAACGCCTGCTGGGCGACGGGTCTCAGTTTGGGATCTCCTTGTCATATGCCGAGCAGCCTTCGCCTGATGGGCTCGCGCAAGCGTTTATAATCGGCGAACAGTTCGTGGCAGGTGATAGTTGTGCGCTTGTTTTGGGCGACAACATATTCTACGGGAATGGCCTCACAAGACATTTACGGAGAGCTGTTCAAAACGCAGAGGCAAACGGTGGAGCTACCGTTTTTGGCTACCATGTCGACGATCCCGAGCGGTTTGGCGTGGTCGAGTTCGATGGCGACTATAACGCTGTTTCAATTGAGGAAAAGCCAGCGCATCCCAAGTCGAACTATGCAGTTACAGGCCTTTATTTCTACGACGCGCGTGTTTGCGAACTCGCAAAGCAGGTGAAGCCTTCAGCACGTGGAGAGCTTGAAATAACAGACTTGAATAAAATGTACCTTTCTGAAGGGGCGCTTAATGTCGTGACGTTGGGTCGCGGCTATGCATGGCTTGATACGGGCACGATGGAAAGCCTTTATGAAGCATCCGAGTTCGTACGGGCTGTCGAACGTAGCCAGGGCATGCCGGTGTCTGTTCTTGAAGAAATTGCTTACGAAAACGGATGGATTGGGCGGGATGAGCTCGTTGAAGCCGCCGAGCGCTATTCCAAGAGCGAATACGGCGCCCATCTTCGCAGGGTTGCTGAAGGTCGCATAATTCCAAGGAAGGACTACGCATAACATGAAGATTTTGGTGACTGGCTCCCATGGCCAGCTGGGAAATGAGTTACGACGCTGTTTCGAGACAATGGAAGCCGAGATAGGCCTCGTTCCCAAGACGTACACGAAGGCTGATGTCGACTACATCGATTATGACGTGCTGGACATTTCGGACGGCCATGCTGTGGCAGCGTGGTTCGGTGCGTATGGGCCATACGATCTAGTTGTGAACTGTGCTGCCATCACGAATGTTGACGGATGCGAGCGCGATGAGGCGGCTGCTTTGAAAGTCAACGCATTAGGCGCGAATCTCTGCATATGGCCGTTCGAAGCTTGCGGGTGAGCTGCTGGCTCTCGATGCGTGTGAGCGCACGTTCGTCGTGCGCACGGCGTGGCTCTACGGTTATGTGGGCAAGAATTTCGTTAAGACGATGCTGAGGCTTGCGCGCGAGCATGGAAGCATTTCAGTCGTTGCTGATCAAATGGGCAATCCCACATCAGCGAACGACTTGGCATACGAGATTTTGCGAATGGCCGAGACTGACGGCTACGGTACATACCACTGCACAAACGAAGGGACGTGCAGTTGGTTTGACTTTGCATCAACGGCAGTCGATTTGGCCGGCATTGAGTGCACAAAAGAGCCGCTGTCATCTGCGGAGTACAAGACCCGCTTTCCGCTGTCGGCTGATCGACCTGCGTATTCGTCCCTCGACAATATGCATTTACGTGAAACGATTGGTAATGAGATGCGACCGTGGAGAGATGCGCTTGAGACCTATATGGCGAATTTGGCCGAGTTGGGTGACTAAGTGATGATGACCATCAATTACAACAACATCATCGTGACCGGTGGGGCAGGTTTCATCGGCAGCAATTTTGTGCATTGGGTGGTCGACAACAAGCCAAATGTGCATGTAACAGTGCTCGACAAGCTTACGTATGCAGGCAACCTCGAGAACCTGGCGGGAATTCCCGAGTCGCGCATGACGTTCGTGAGGGGCGACATTTGCGATACTGCGTTGCTTGATGAATTGTGTCCAGATGCCGATGCGATTGTGCACTTCGCGGCCGAGTCGCATAACGACAACTCAATTGCCGATCCCGAGCCATTCGTTCGTACGAATGTGCAGGGAACCTTCGAGCTGCTTGAGGCTGCTCGCCGCCATGACGTACGTTTCCATCACATCTCGACCGACGAGGTCTACGGAGATTTGGCGCTTGACGATCCGGCGCGGTTCACGGAAGAGACTCCCTATCGGCCTTCTTCTCCTTATTCGTCGACGAAGGCTTCGAGCGATTTGCTCGTCCGTGCATGGTCGAGGACATACGGTGTTGCAGCTACGATATCAAACTGTTCGAACAACTACGGCCCGCGCCAGCATGTCGAAAAGTTCATCCCGCGTCAGATCACGAACATCCTTTGCGGGATTCGGCCGAAGCTCTATGGTGATGGCAAGAATGTGCGCGACTGGATTCACACAGAAGACCACTCGTCTGCCGTGTGGACGATTCTCGAACACGGACGGTTGGGCGAAACTTATCTCATTGGAGCCGATGGCGAACGCAGCAACATCGACGTGTTGCGCGCTATTCTAGCTGAAATGGGGAAGGCGCCCGATGACTTCGATTGGGTGCGCGATCGTCCTGGTCATGATCGGCGCTATGCAATCGATTCCACGAAACTGCGCCGCGAACTCGGTTGGGTGCCCAAACGCACCGACTTCGCAACGGGCTTGCGTGAGACTATTGAGTGGTATCGCGACAACCCCGATTGGTGGCAAGGCGCAAAAGAAGCTACTGAGGCGAAGTATAAAAAACAAGGTCAGTGAGGAGAAGCCATGGCTGAAAGAGGTTTCACCACAAGCGGGAATTTCACGTTTTCCGAGACCTCGATTCCTGGGGTTGTTGTTGTTGATGTGAAGCGTTACGGCGATGAACGCGGCTTTTTCATGGAGACCTATAAGCGCTCAGATTTCGTAGCAGGTGGAATCGATGCTGAATTTGTTCAGGACAATCAGTCCATGTCCAAGAAAGGTGTATTACGGGGGCTTCACTTTCAGATCGAGCATCCTCAGTCGAAGCTTGTTCGCGTTATATCGGGAGAGGTGTTCGACGTTGCGCTTGATTTGCGTCCCGAGTCAAAGACGTATGGCAAATGGGAAGGTGTTGTTCTGTCTGCGGAGAACGGCAAGCAGTTCTTTATTCCGCGCGGATTTGCGCATGGGTTCTTGGTGCTGTCCGATACTGCCGAATTCTGTTACAAATGCGACGACGTTTACCACCCCGGCGATGAGGGCGGATACATGTGGAACGATCCAGCGTTTGGCATAGAGTGGCCTCCTCTCCAAGGAGATGAAGTGTTCGATCCCGCAAAGATAGTGTTGAGTGAGAAAGATGCCCACCACCCGCCGTTTTCCAGTGCGGACAGATGATTTCTTGAGACGAGGGAAGACGATGAGTCTATTGGAGTTCTTCAGTGATGGAAGAGCATATCGAAGGAGCTTGGCTTTCTCGACGAGGGCAATGCAAATGGCCATTGTGTCGCTCTTCGTATGTGCTATCTGTGCTTGTCCTTCTCTCGCTTACGCACAAGAGCTCGATGGGGATTCTTCAACCAATGGCGTGCAGGTTGAAGCGTCTGTCGACGTCGTATTTGAAAACGATCTTGTCGAAAACGGCATCGACGAAAAAAGGGATGAAGCCAAGTTCGACAATGTCGATGACGAAGCGACGGGGCAGGTGGCTCTTGAAAGCAAAGATGGGGATTCTGGTGAGGAAAGTGCAAGCCAATCCGAATCGCCCATGGATCCATCTGCAGAACAAGTTAACGCAGAGACTGACAATAATTCCGATACATCAGATGCCGCCTTCGAAGTAGATGTGAT
>CACZIP010000066.1 GCA_902781245.1 uncultured Coriobacteriaceae bacterium
CTTCTCTCCCATGCAATTCCCTCTCTCCTTCTGGCCCAGCGGAAAAAGATCCGGCTGGGCGAGAAAAGCCGCTCTCCCCGGCGCAGACCGGCGCCAGGGCGAGGGGCGCCTTATGGGCGCGCCCCGACCCTAATGCGCCTGGTGCTAGGCCTGAAGCTCCTCTATCTTCGCGAGGGCGGCGTGCAGCTCGTCCTTGGCCGAGTAGTCCACGCCCTCGTCGTTAAGCGGCGTGCGAGGGCCGAGCGTCGCGAGAAGCGCGCGGATGGAGTGCTTGCGGTTCTCTGCCTCGACCCAGCACAGGGAGCGCTCGGGGTCGTCCATGACCTCGTCCACGACCTCCTCGCCGCGGGTCGCGGGCAGGCAGTGCATGAACTTGGAGTTGGGGCCGGCAAAGTTCATCATGTCCATGGTGACCTGGTACTTGGGGTAGAAGACGTCCATGTAGGACGCGCTGGACTCCTCGGCGTCGTACAGGCCGTACCACACGTCGGTGTACACGAAGTCCGCGCCCTTGATGGACTCGATGTCATCGGAAATCGTGATGGTGCCGCCAGACTTCTGGCAGTTTGCCTTGCCAACGGCCATCAGGTGATCGCCAAACGCCTTGCGCTCCTCGGGGGTGCCAACGTGCAGCGCGCCGTCGGGAATGGTGTGACCCTTGGGACCAAACTGCACAAAGTCCATGCCCATGATGGAGCAGATGAACATGAGCGACACGCAGACCTGCGTCGCGTCGCCAATGAAGGCGAGCTTGCAGTCCTCGATGCGCTTGCCCTCGGGCAGGTTCTCGAGCATCGTCATGAGGTCGCCCATCTCCTGCGTGGGGTGGTTGAACTCGCTCATGCCGTTGATGACCGGAGCAGCGGAGCCCTTGGCCAGGCCCTCCACGTCGGCGTGGCGGTTGACGCGTGCCATCATGATGTCGAGCAGCGAGCCCATGACGCGGGCGGTATCGCCCAGCGACTCGTGGCCGCCAAGCTGGATGGTGCCGGGGCCAAAGAACTCGCCGTGGCCGCCGAGGTCGGTCATCGCGGTCTCGAACGATACGCGGGTGCGGGTGGAAACCTGCTGCGCCAACGTGGCGAAATATTCATCCCAAGACGGTCTCGTGTCAGTCATTTCGGCCTCCTCGTGATGGGCAAGTCGGCATTGCCCTTCGCTCGCCGCGAAAATCGCTCGGATCAAGGTCTCTCAACGATTTTCGCTTGACCTCGCTTGCAGGCAATGCCGACTTGCCCAGCGATATATCGTCCTATTGCTCCAATGCCATGATCTTGGCTACACGACCCTCGTGACGACCGCCACCGAATTCTGCTTCGAGGAACGCCTTCACGATTGCGCGGTTGGTTTCGTCGGTTACGAAACGACCTGACACGGTGACGATGTTGGCATCGTTGTGCTCGCGGGAAAGCGCCGCGAATTCGGGAGTAGTGACATTCGCTGCTCGAATGCCGTCGACCTTGTTGGCCGCAATGGCCATGCCGATGCCCGTGCCGCATACGAGCACACCGCGATCGGCCTCGCCACCTGCAACGTCTTTTGCAACCAGCTCCGCGAAATCGGGATAGTCAACACGATCGTCCGAATCGGGCCCGCGGTCTATGACCTCATGTCCAAGCTCCACGAGATAAGGTTTCAAGAGCTCTTTCTCCTCGAACCCAGCATGATCACTCGCGATACTAACCTTCATCGCCACTCCTTCGGCCGCACGAAAACCAACGTGCCCATTATATAGCGAAACCCCGCCACGGGAGCTGTTCCCATGGCGGGGGCGAAGCCACTTCCGCAGCCATTTTTTCAGTTACATAGATAAGGCGAGGACACCGTAGGCGAGCCCCCGCCGGAATGCGTTCCCGAAGCGGGAGCTGCTAGCGTCTACTGCGTTTTCGTGCGGCCAACCGCTTCCTTCCAGCCAGCAATGCGCGCAGCCAAACGCTCGTTGTTCTCATCGGGCAGATACGTTGCATCACCCGCTCGCAAAGCACGCAAGTCGTCGAGCCCGCTCCAGAAGCCGGTAGCCAAACCTGCAAGGTAGGCGGCACCGAGTGCAGTGGTCTCGACGTTTTCCGGACGACGAATCGGCTTGCACAGGATATCGCTCTGGAACTGCATGAGGAAGTTGTTCGCCGAGGCGCCTCCATCGACGTTGAGGACCTTGAGCGGCATGCCCGCGTCGGTTTCCATGGCGCCCACCAAATCGTAAACCTGATAGGCAAGCGCCTCGAGCGCCGCACGCACGATGTGGGCGGTAGTCGTACCTCGGGTCAAGCCGTAGATGGCACCGCGCGCTTGCGCATCCCAATAAGGAGCGCCGAGGCCGGTGAAGGCCGGAACGATGTAGACGCCATCGCAACTGTCAACGCTTTGGGCAATGGCCTCGGTTTCTGCCGCATTCTGAATCAGACCCAGACCATCGCGGACCCATTGGATGAGCGCTCCGCCCATGAAGACACTGCCTTCGACAGCGTACTCGGGACCTGCGCCTGGAGCACTTGCAGCAACTGTGGTGACGAGGCCGTTCTTCGACAATGGCGCTTCATCTCCGGTGTTCATCAGCAGGAAGCAACCAGTCCCATACGTGTTCTTCGCCTGACCAGGCTCGAAGCAGCATTGCCCAAACAACGCGCTTTGCTGGTCGCCCGCAACGCCACGAATCGGAATGCCTGCCACGATGCCTTCGCGCGAGGTCTCCCCGAAATCGCCCGACGACGGACGTACCTCGGGAAGCATGCTCATCGGAACATCGAACAGCTCACACAACCACGGGTCCCAGCTCATGGTGTGGATGTCGAACAGCATGGTGCGGCTGGCATTCGTGGGGTCGGTCGCGTGAACTTTCCCGTCGGTCAAAGCCCAGATGAGCCACGTGTCAATCGTGCCGAACGCGAGCTTGCCCGCCTCGGCCAGATCGCGTGCGCCTTCGACGTTGTCGAGAATCCACCTGATCTTGCTCGCCGAGAAGTACGCGTCGGGAATCAGCCCCGTTTTCGCCGTGATCGTCTGCGCGACCTCGGGGTCGCTGCACAATGCATCGACGATGCTGGCTGTACGGCGGCACTGCCACACGATGGCGTTGAAAAGCGGCTCGCCCGTCTCGCGGTTCCACACGACGGTGGTTTCACGCTGGTTGGTAATGCCGATGCTGTCGATTTCGCTTGCTTGCACATCGTTGGAAACGAGCAGTTCCGTCATAGTGCCAAGCTGCGCGGAAAGGATGTCCATGGGGTCGTGCTCAACCCAGCCGGGATGCGGGTAATGCTGCTCGAATTCTCGCTGGGCAACTCCAGCGATTTTCCCCTCATGATCTATGAGCACGCTGCGGGCCGATGTGGTGCCCTCATCAAGCGAGATGATGTACTTCTTCATGCTGTGTCCTTTCCAATTCGCATAAAAGGGCCCATCCCCTTCAGCGTGCTACTGCCTCTTCAATCCATGATGCGACGTCGTCATACACTTGCTCGTGGCCGATCTCGTTGTGGATCTCGTGGCGCATTCCAACATAAATTTTCTCATCAACGCGCTTGACGCCAGCGTCGCGCAGCAATTGAGCTGCGGCAACGACGCCCTTGCCAATGTCGCCAACAGGATCGCCATCGCCGGCGACGAGGAAAATCGGCAGGTCTTTCGGAACTTTCGCAGCACACGCAGGGGTTACAACCTCTGCTGTGAGGTCGAGCAATGTTGCATAGCCGCCAACGGTGAACATGAATCCGCACAAATCATCGGCGATATAGGCATCGACAACCGCTTCGTCGGTGGAAAGCCAGTCTAGCGGTGTGCGGGCATTCTCGATCTGCTTGCCATATGCACCAGCGCCCATGTTGTCGATGAAGGGACTCCTGTGCTTGTTTCCCTTTACCGATGCAAGCGTGCGCGCCATGAAACGACCGACCTTCGAAAGCGCAGCGGGAACGCTGCCCGTACCCGAGAGCACGCAGGCAGCGAGGTCGTCGCCATAACGGGCAATATAAGCCCTTGTGATGAAGCTTCCCATCGAATGCCCATAGATGATGTAGGGAGCATCCGGGTACAGCTCGCGCGCCATCAAGTGAAGCGTCCGAACGTCCCCGAGCAAAATGTCCTTGCCCCCATTGGCGGGCATATCGCCGTACTCGCTGGAATCGGAAACCGACTTGCCGTGCCCGATGTGATCTTCGCCGCACACGACAAACCCACGACTTACGAAATACTTCGCCAAGTCGTCATAGCGGTCGATGTATTCGGACATACCGTGGACGATCTGGATGACGCCCTTGGGTTTCTCGGAACCCTCTTGCTCGCTTGTGCCGAATTTCGTGTTGGTCCACATCTTCGCATTGATGGTCGTCTTGCCATCTTGAGATGGGTACTCGAACGGTACGGTAAAAACCTGGTCAGCCATGATCATCCCTTTCCTCTACCTTGCTATGCGGTAGAAGCCGAATCAGAGGACGTTGCCTCTTCTGATACGGCTATCGCTCCTTGACGAACAACGACGATTCTCCCTTGCGAACAGTCTATCACGGTGGAGGCAACTCCACCGCTCACCACGTCATTCACGATTGAGGCAGCAACTTTCTCCAACAGCGATCTGTCAATTGATTCGGCAGACGACGAATCGGGCCTTCCCGACACGTTGGCAGAAGAAGTTGCCAACGGAGACCCTACTGACTCGATGAGCTCGAGGGTCGTCTTACAGTCTGGCATGCGTAAGCCGATGGTTCCTGCCTCGGAGCGAAACGCCTCTGGAACGTTCTCGTTCGCCCGCACGATAATGGTCAGAGCACCCGGCCAATGCTTGGCCGCAAGCGCCCGTGCGCAGTCAGGTACATCAGCGCCGTATTCGTCGAGCGCTTCAACTCCGCCGACAAGCCAGGCGATCGGCTTGCCCGCATTGCGTTGCTTGAGGTCGTAGATCACCTGGGGCGTGCGCGCATGCTCGACGGAAACCCCGAGACCGTACACGGTATCGGTGGGAAAAACAACGGCTTTGCCAGCCTTGAGCGCTTCGACCGCTTCCGCAAATCCATCGCACATGTGCTTTCCCTCCCTCGCGTGAACGAGGCTAGCCAACGCAGAACTGTCCCGTTTTCGCTAGCTCGACGATTTTCTGGGCAACGCGCAAGCCGTCAACCGCCGCACTCATGATGCCACCGGCATAGCCGGGGCCTTCACCTGCGGGGAAAATGCCCGAGGGAACATGCGGCGCCTCGGGTTCGGGCTGACGCCCATGACCACGCGCGATGTCGCGGGCCCTCACCTTTTTGCGAGGCGCTTGCTTCCAAGCTTGCAGCGTCTCGTCGTCGCGCAAGATGCGCACCGGGCTCGAGCTGCGGGTTTCCACGCCCGTCATGACCGCACCCTCATCTGCGAAGCCGTGAAGCTTGCGGTCGAGAACGGGAAGCGCCTCGGCAATCGAATCGGTCACGAATTCGGGGAAAATCTCGCGCAAGTCGCACCACACCACGCCACGCGGATAACTGGGCGTCACGGTCTTCGATGGATTGCCGACCGTGTCCGCAAGGAAATCGCCGACGGTTTGCGCAGGAGCCTGCCAGGGATTTCCCATCATCTCGTGCGCCTCCCCGAACGCCGCCTGCTCGATACGGCGCTGGAATACCGTGCCCGCCAGCGGATCGCGGCTCTTGAAATCATCAGGCGTCACGCCCACGAGCAGTGCTGCATTCGCGTTTTCGGCGTCACGCGCAAAGCGGCTCATGCCGTTGACGACGACCCCGTACTCCTCGCTGGCAGCTGCGACGACCTCGCCGCCGGGACACATGCAGAACGTGTAGACGGAACGGCCACTCGGCAAATGGGCGACCATTTTGTAATCTGCCGCACCAAGTGCGGGATGTCCGGCCGCCTTCCCGTATTGCGCACGGTCGATGTCAACCTGACGATGTTCGATGCGCACGCCAACGGAAAACGCTTTCGGCTCCATCGCCAGCTGGGCGCGTTGCAACATACGAAACGTGTCGCGCGCGGAATGGCCGCATGCGAGCACGAGGGCTTGTGCAGACATTCTCTCCCCTGCTACCACGATTTCGGCAACTCGGCCGGAATCGTCGAGCACGATTTCCTCGAGCTTTGCGTGGAACCGCACTTCGCCACCCGCGTCTTCGATTTGCTTGCGCATCGCACGCACCACTTCGACGAGCTTGTCGGTTCCGATGTGCGGTTTGGCTTGCCAGAGGATCTCGTCGGGCGCTCCGGCGTCGACGAACCATTGCAGGACGTGACGTGCGAGCGGACTCTTCGTGCCCGTGGTGAGCTTCCCGTCCGAAAACGTTCCCGCTCCCCCTTCGCCGAATTGGATGTTGGTTGCCAGATCGAGGTCGGCCCCCTCGTTGAACGCCGCAACCGCGCGCTGCCGTTCCTCAACATCGCCGCCGCGCTCGACGACGAGCGGGCGCAACCCTGCGCGGGCAAGATACAAACCGGCAAACAGACCAGCCGGACCCGTTCCCACGACGACGGGCCGCGGGGCGCTTTCGGAAAGCTCAACGCGTGGAATCTCAAGTGGTTCATACGGCTCGTAGACTTTAACGTTGACGCGCTTTGACACGCCAACGCCTTCGAGGGCACGTTTTTCCAGCTGTGCATCGGCCAATCCAACCGCATACGTCGCCACAAACCCGACATCGTTCTTCTTACGTGCGTCGACGCTGCGTTTCAAAAGCTTCAGGTCGGCAATTGCGCCAACTTTGACACCCAGCACGTTGGCCACTGCTGACCGCATGAGCTTCTCGCCATCGGGCAAGCCAGCATCAAGCGGCAATCGGATATTGGAGACCTCTATCATGCTCTTCCCTCATAATGCATCGCACAGAGTGAGTCGCTGCCCTGGCCCCTGACTCATTGCGCGCAATGAGTCAGGGGCCAGGGCAGCGACTCACCCGATTTCCAGCAAACTGTTTACGGCGCTTCTACCAGAAAGGCAACCGCTCGTCCAAGCCCAATGCAAGTTGTAACCGCCACACGGTCCGTCTACGTCGAGCGCTTCGCCAACAATAAAAAGACCCGGACGGTCATGAACCTGCATGATATCGGACGACACCGCCTCAACTGCAAAGCCACCGCGTCGAACCTGGCATAAATCGGCATCTCCGATTCCCGCCACTTCAAGTGAGAAGGATGTCAACAAACTTGCCAAGTCATCTAAATCGCGTTTCGCACACGTATCCTCAAGCTTCAGCCCGACGCTCTTGAGCAGCGTTTCGGAAACGCGTGGCAACAGCATGCCACGTAATACTTGTTCATACGTGAGGCTCTCGCCGAAGCGCTTCCCCAATTTGCGCATGCGCGCCTGGAGATAACCCTCAGCTCGACCGCGGAGATCGTCGCGGAGAAAGCAGATGCTCAACGTGTCGCCTGGCTGGGCGAGCCGCGAAAGATTGAACACGCAGATGCCCGAGACTCCATATTTGCGGAACATCAGCTCACCCTGCTCGGTAGCAATGGCTATATTCTCGCCATCTTGCTCGCGCATGAGCGTTACCGAGCTTTTGACGCGGATGTTGTCGAGCTCGCGCACAAGCGGAATCTCTTCTTCCGATACGCGCAGCGGCCCGAGCACGGGACGCATCGGCGTAAACGGCACGCCTGCGGCTTCGATTGAAGCAGCCATTCTGCCGCCACACGCAAGCACGACAGCATCAGCTCGCTGGAACTCCCCATCCTTCATGCGCATCGTGAACGGTTTGCCATCTTCGCGAGGCGGCTCGATCGAAACAACCTCACGTTCGCACGCTTCGTGCACGCCCAAGTCGGCAGCAGCAGCACGCAGCGCATCGACGACAACCGATGCCTTGTTGGCCAACGGATACAGACGGCCATCGGGCTCAGCGCGCCATTCGAGCCCCAGACCGTCGAAGAAGTCGCAAACGAACCGTTCGTCGCCAGCCGATTCGAAAACACGCTTCACGAAGTCGGCATTGCGGTATTCGCCTATCTCGAGCTCGAGGTTCGAGAAGTTGCAGCGCCCGTTGCCCGTTGCGAGTATCGACCGTCCTACGCGGTCGTCGCGCTCGTAAATCGCAACCTCGACAGACACGCCCAATTCCCTCGCGCGGTCACCGGCAGCAATAGCTGCTGCGAGACCCGCCGCGCCGCCCCCGATGATGGCAATTCTTTTCATGCGTTCGTTCATAGGGCAATTATAAAGGCTGCAACGGGTCAGCCGACCAACCAAAAGGCTGCCCTTTTTGGTTATTGCCCGCGCGCAGAGACCCTCCGATACATGCCCAGAATGATGAAGGCGGTCGCAACGACAAGTGCGAGCATGATTGCGTACGACGTCACGTAGGTGCCTGTCAACTCTTTAAGCGGACCAGGGACGGCATTCATCGCAAAACCACCCAGAGAATAGGCAACCTGGCAGTTTTTGATCGACTTCACGCGCAACTCAAGGCTCGTCAACTCGATCGACCAAACCGACAACCCAACCGAGCCCAAGGACAACCCTGCGCCAATGCACACCGCCGCACCGATAGCCACGGCAGGAACTGCACAGCCCGAGAGGCAAGCGAGCACAAGACCCGCGACGAGCACAATGAACATCATGAACGACGCAATTGGCGTTCCCAGCCGGTCGAACATCTCACCAACCAGGAATTTCGCAACCGTCAAGCACACGCCGGCAACGGACAAGAGCACGGCCGCGAGGCGGATGTCATAGCCCGAGGACACAAACAGCACCGACAGATACGCAATGGCGCTCATGCTGAACGCACCGAGCATCGCCATGGCAGCCAGCACCAGCCAACGTTCGCGCGCCGAAAGCTCGACTCCTCTGCGAATACGCGCGGCCTGCTCTTTGCCGCGACCTGACTTCGCGATATTGGACTCGTGAGGCTTAAGCCCCAAATCGGAAGGCCGATTTCTCAAAAACAAGAACACGACAACCGCCAAAACAAGTGAGAGAGCCCCCTCGCATGCAAACGCAGCTACCAGCGAGTGCGCCTCGATGATTGACGTCGCCGCAATGGGAATGACGAAT